>NZ_DDNS01000020.1:11867-74143 GCF_002341255.1 Psychrobacter sp. UBA2514 | reverse complement strand
CACGACTCATAATCGTGAGGTCGAGAGTTCAAGTCTCTCCATCGCCACCATATATAGCAGTATTAAAAAGCCAATCTCTCTGGGATTGGCTTTTTTTTGCCTGAAATAATCTTTCATTTACAAGGTTTGTATGTGCTATTGCTTAGTCAAATACTCCTTGTTAGATGTCTGTCAGTCTCGCTTACTTGATAAATACTTTCTCTGCTACTAAAATCGCCTTACTTTGCAGTAGAAAACTGCTAGAATACTCTTTGGTATGTGCGTACAAAAGCGCAGCAGAGTTACCGTACTAAGTACTGGGCTTTAGGCGAGGTTATCCATTCTAAGGATTACGATCGACACAACAGCTGACCTGTAGCATACGTTTTAACGAAGCATACCTATCTTATCAAGTGTACTTGACCATATTTATCTCTTATCTTTATTCTATCACCTTTAATTTAGTAGGCGCTTTGTGACTGCATTAGCCAATATTCGTAACTTTTCAATCATTGCCCACATTGATCATGGTAAGTCGACCCTTGCCGATCGTTTTATTCAGATGTGCGGTGCCTTGCAAGATCGCGAGATGCAGGCGCAGGTGCTCGACTCGATGGATATTGAGCGTGAGCGCGGTATCACTATTAAAGCGCAGTCGGTCACGCTATATTATGACCATCCTAATGGTGAGCGCTATCAGCTTAACTTTATTGATACGCCAGGTCACGTTGATTTCTCGTATGAGGTGTCACGCTCATTGGCCGCTTGCGAAGGCGCGCTATTGGTGGTCGATGCCGCGCAAGGCGTAGAAGCACAGTCGGTTGCCAACTGTTATACCGCAGTCGATCAGGGCCTAGAAGTCATGGCTGTCCTTAACAAGATTGATCTACCGCAAGTGGAGCCTGAGCGCGTCATTCAAGAGATTGAAGATATTATCGGAATAGAAGCCATTGATGCCCCTCGTGTTTCAGCGAAATCTGGTCTGGGTGTCGATAAATTGTTGGAAGCGTTGGTTGAATTCATTCCAGCACCGACTGGCGACCGTGAAGCACCCTTACAAGCACTTATCATTGATTCATGGTTTGACAGTTATCTGGGTGTGGTCTCACTGGTTCGCGTACGTGAAGGGACGGTAAAAAAAGGCGATAAGATCTATATCAAATCAACGGGCGATGCTCATCCAGTAAGCTCTATCGGTGTATTCACGCCCAAACCTGTCGATACGGGTATCTTAGAAGCGGGTGAAGTAGGCTTTGTTATCGCTGGTATCAAAGATATTGCAGGCGCGCCAGTTGGCGATACGATTACACATGCCAGTACGCCTGATGTTGAACGTATCCCAGGTTTTAAACAGATCACGCCACAAGTATATGCAGGAATGTTCCCAGTCGATTCGAGTGATTTTGAAAAATTCCGTGAAGCGCTGCAGAAATTGCAAATCAACGATGCGTCATTATTTTTTGAGCCTGATACTTCAGACGCGTTAGGCTTTGGCTTTCGTTGTGGCTTCTTAGGCATGCTACACATGGAGATTATCCAAGAGCGCTTAGAGCGTGAGTATGACTTGGATTTGATCACCACTGCGCCTTCAGTTATCTATGAGATTGAAAAGAAAGGCGGCGAAGTCATCTATGTTGATAATCCATCAAGACTGCCTGAGCCCAACAATATCGAAGAGTTCCGTGAGCCAATTGCCCGCTGTCAGATTTTAGTACCGCAAGATTACTTGGGTAACGTCATGACACTGTGTATTGAGCGCCGCGGTGTACAGGTCGATATGCGCTTCATGGGTAAGCAGGTTCAGGTTATCTTTGATATTCCGATGGGTGAGGTGGTCATGGATTTCTTTGACCGTCTAAAATCAGTCTCGCGTGGTTTTGCATCACTGGACTATAATTTTGATCGTTATCAAGTGGACAAATTGGTCAAAGTCGACGTGCTAATCAACGGTGAAAAGGTGGATGCCTTGGCAATGATTGTACACCAAGACCAAGCGCGTTTCCGTGGTAATCAATTGGTGAGCAAGATGAAAGAGCTGATACCACGTCAAATGTTCGACGTGGCGATTCAAGCCGCAATTGGTAGTCAGATCATTGGTCGTAGTACGGTAAAAGCCATGCGTAAAGATGTCTTGGCCAAATGCTATGGCGGTGACGTATCGCGTAAGAAAAAGCTGTTGGCTAAGCAAAAAGCAGGTAAAAAACGTATGAAACAAGTGGGTAGTGTGGAGATTCCACAAGAAGCCTTCTTGGCTGTCTTGCAAGTTGATAGTTAATAGACAGTGCTATCTCAGATAGTTTTTGTACATAGCAGTAGTTGAATGTCGTCAGTTTTTTGATCAAAGCAACTAGACAAACAGCACGTTAATAGGCAATTTGGTATGGATTTTGATTTCAATTTAATTTTAGTGCCGTTGACCATAGGCTTAGGAATTGTCTGGTTGCTAGATAAGCTGGCACTCAAGCAGCGCAAAACTCGCGGTCGAGGTCAAGAGAGCCTGTTAGTGCGATGGGCCTATGATTTTTTTCCTGTGTTGGCCGTCGTATTGATCGTACGCTCGTTTTTGATTGAGCCTTTTAATATTCCATCATCCTCTATGGTGCCAACGTTATATACAGGTGATTTTATTGCGGTCAACAAGTATGCGTATGGCGTTCGTCTACCGCTAACGTATAATAAAGTTTTGGATACTGGCGAGCCTGAGCATGGCGATGTAGTGGTATTCCGTTATCCTGAAAACCCAAGCATCTACTATATCAAGCGCTTGATTGGGTTGCCTGGCGATACCGTCAGCTACAATCAAGGCACAATCTCTATTAATGATGTACCAGTGGAGACGACGCCTGTCGATTTTTCGGCCAATGCAGAATTGACGTCACAGCTTTATTTGCCAGGACAAGTTGGTCCAGGTCAGGTGCTCACAGAAGAGAGTGCTGCTGCGATGGGTCAGGAAGAAGAGGGCGCCGCACAATATTTCCAAGAGACACAGGGTAAAAACACACACCTTGTTCGCTACTTAAATGGTATGAACAGCTCACAGTATGCTCCCTTCCTACAACAACAATCACCAGAAGTTGTGAGTTCAGAAGGTACAGAGTGGCGCATTAAAGTGCCAGAGGGTCAGTATTTTGTCATGGGTGACAACCGTGATCGCAGTGCAGATGGTCGCTTTTGGGGATTTGTTCCTGATGAAAATTTAGCGGGTAAAGCGGTCTATATTTGGATGCATAAACCGCCAGGATTAAACTTACCAACTTTCGAGCGTAATGGTACCATTGATTAATACCATGAGTACTCTATTGATTGAGTTATCGATAATAGTTTTATGCTAATATCGTTACTATTCAATAAATAGCGTTTTACTATCTAAGTCATAGGTATAGAACGCTATTAAAAATAGTCATCTATCTGTAGAGGGATATCATAATGCAGCAGTTATCTGGTCTTGCCACGCAGCGCGGTGCTAGTGTGACAAACATCGTTCTCATTATTATGATGTTGGGGATCGCGGTTAAACTCCTAGTGGCCATTGTGCCTGCTCAAATTGGTGACTATCAGTTGACTAAGCTCTTGAGTGCAGAGCTTAAAGTAGCCAATGACAATAACGAGACAGCCAAGCAATTCGTTGAGCGTGTTAATAAACAGCTATCCATCAATGCTGACTATGACACCAAGGCAGAAGATGTATTCACTTTTACCAATAAAAAAACGGGCCAATTGGCCATTCATAAAGAATATGCAGTAACCAATACGTTCTTTAGCAATGTCGATATTGTGAATCGTTTCGAAGGAGACATCGATATGGCTACAGCAGAATAAATAATTATAAGATAGGACAGCGCTTTAGTGTCCTCAACAAAATCCAATATAGACTCTTATTAAACTGAATCTGTAAAACAGAAGGGATAATCACAAGCCACGCATGAAACCAACTTCGCAACATTCCCAAGCGGTTCTTACTCCTAAAAAAAATAGCACGTCTGTCGACACGCTTGTTGTTAGCTCAGAATTTACTCAGCGCTTAGCAGTCTTAACGCGCAAGTTAGGCTATGTATTTAATGATTTGAGCCTGCCAAAGCTTGCATTGACGCACCGCTCATTTGACAGCAAAAAAAATTATGAGCGTCTAGAGTTTTTAGGTGATGCGCTTTTGGGCATGATTGTGGGTGAGGCTTTATACCATCGTTATCCTAATCAAAACGAAGGGCGTCTAACCCGTATGCGTGCAACTTTGGTCCGCCAAGAATCATTGGTTATTATCGCGCAAAATCTAGAGCTATCTAACCATCTGATATTAGGCGTTGGTGAGCGTAAGGGTGGCGGCCGTAATCGTGCTTCTATATTGGCGGATGCGGTAGAGTCTTTGATTGGAGCCATCTATTTAGACAGTCAAGATATGGAAATTACTCGTCATTGCGTACTCTCTTGGTATGGAGACTTGATTGACAACGTCAATGACCAAAAAGCACTAAAAGATGCGAAGAGCCGTTTGCAAGAGTGGTTACAGTCTAAGCAATTTGATTTGCCAAGCTACGAGCTTATGGAAACACGTGGCAACGCTCCCCATCAAATTTTCGTAGTACGCTGTCACGTGAATATTCAGAACTGCCCTGATATTACTGAATCTGGTGAAAGTCGCCGCATCGCTGAGCAAAAAGCAGCAGAACTTATGATCAATCAGCTGCACAAACTTCCAGGATCCGCTAAAAAACGCTCTTAGCGAATATTTGCAGGTGATTACAGGCATATTTCTGAGTCAACAATGCCGCTTTTGCGTGATAAGACCTGAAGCGGCATAGACCTAATTTACCTTATATACTACTTATTTCAAATATTACCAGCTGATATCCAATAGTAACTACACCGACAAACTATTAAGTCATATTTGGCTGGATATAAACCCTATAGGATCAACTTATGAGCAATCACCCTGATGTGCCATCGAATAATGAAGATAGTACTCAAAATATGATTGAAAATACAGATGTCGATACGAATGCAGATAGCGTGGAAGATATCACACTAGAAAACGATCTGGCGATTGAAGCGTTTTTTGCACCAAGTGGTAGTGCCCAGTTGGCTGATGATTTTAGATCAGGCTATGTGGCCATCGTTGGACGCCCAAACGTCGGTAAGTCAACGTTGATGAACCACTTATTGGGTCAAAAGCTGTCTATTACCTCACGTAAGCCGCAAACAACTCGTCATCGTATTCATGGCATTTTGTCCAATCACGAGATGCAGGCGGTGTTTGTCGATACGCCAGGTATCCATCGCAATGAAGTACGTGCGATTAATGAGCGTATGAATAAAGCGGCAGTATCTGCTCTAGTAGATGTTGATCTGGTATTGTTCGTTGTTGACTCAGATCAATGGCGTGATGATGATCTATTGACGCTGCAAAAGCTTGGTGAGACCGATTTAACGATCGTACTGGTCATTAATAAATCAGATACTTTAAAAGATAAAGGCAGCGTATTGCCGCTTATTGAAACCTTTAATGAAAGTTTTGACTTTGCTGATATCGTGCCAGTATCGGCGCTCAAGAACCAAAACTTAGATCGTTTGCAAGAAGTGATTGCCTCACATTTACCAGTTGCTGCACCTATTTATGATACAGAGCAAATCACTGATCGTTCAGAGCGATTTTTAGCGAGCGAAATCATTCGTGAAAAAATCATACGTAGTGCTGGTGATGAAGTGCCATACGACTTGACTGTACAGATCGACGCGTTTAAAGATGAGCCTGCACACACTGATCCAAAGACAGGGCGTCCACGTAAAGCCTGTACTTTTATTGATGCAACTATCTATGTTGAGCGTAGTGGTCAAAAAGCCATTGTCATTGGTGATAAAGGCCAGCGCATCAAGCAAGTCGGTATGGATGCTCGTAAAGACATGGAGCAACTGTTTGACAAAAAGATTATGCTAACGCTATGGGTCAAAGTCAAACGCGGTTGGTCTGATGATGAGCGTGCGCTGACCAGTTTGGGGTATTAGTGGTATTCAAAGAGTAGTATGATAAGGAGCATGTCCATCTACTCAATGCTGAGGTAATAAACAATGCGTAACGAAGCGTTAGTCGGCTATCTATTACATCAGCGTCCTTATCAAGAAAAGCGTGCGTTGTATTATCTTTTTTCTCAGCAGCATGGTGTGATACATGGTGTTGGGAAAAAAGGTGCACCGTTATTTATGCCTTTACAGCTATTTGCCACTGGCAAACGCGACCTAAAGACATTCACTCAAATCCAGATTACTTCGCAAACCACTCTCCAAACAAGTAACGAGCAAAAAGAAGGTACCTCTGCCACACTATCTACTGTACCTTATAGTAATATCAATGGACAGCACCAATATGCGGCGTTGTACCTTAATGAGATACTGTGGCGATTGTTACCGACCGAAGATCCAATGCCGGTATTGTGGCAACATTATCAGGACAGTTTACAGCAGCTGAAGCAACCTTTAGATAACACTGAGCTTCGTTTATGTTTGCGCCAATTTGAGCAGCACCTATTCAATGAGTTAGGTTTCATCTTAACGCTAACGCATGATAACATCGAACATACTATCGAACCTAATTGTGTATATCGCTTTTTACCTGATGTGGGGTTACTGCCAATCATGCAGAATGCTATAGAGTCCGAGCATTTAGAGAGTAGTACCGGACAGACTATATTTAAGGGTATCGATATTATCGAGATGGCCTACCTAGGTATCACTAAAGCAACGCTGAATAATTGGTCAAAGCTACATCGGCATCTGATAGATCATCTACTTGATTATCAACCATTACAAAGTCGGCTGCTATGGCAACAGCAACAACGTTATCAATAAAGAGATTATCATTTTTAAATCTATTGAGTTTAGGCCATGGCTTGACTTGTGGGAATATCGATACTGTTGCCTAGGTCGATGGTGTTGATGAGTTAAATATAGAACACGCTATGATTTAGGATTATAGCAAGCTGTTGTTATGGTAAAAAATGCGATGTATTAAAATGCTTAAAGGTAATGTACTTGCTACTTTGTCCGCATTCAATTACCCATCACAATCGGTAGGGTGGTCTTGATTAAGCTTCTGACTGACTCGACCGTTTTGATTGAAAGAAATTTGGTACATTGCATCATTATAGGTAGATGTGGGGCAGTACTTGATATGGCCAAAATGCCCCCGAGGTTTGCCACTATCACCCCAAAATTTGATGTAATGGCGACCCGCTCCGACTCTGAGTTTCAGTGTACTATATTTTAAATTAAAATATTGATTGAGTACTAGAGTATCAGCATTTGTATCGAAGTTTTTGTTACCGTTTTTGTCTACGAATAATATAAGCATGTTGTCACTATTGCGGTCGCATTGTATACCGTCATTCGATAAACAAACCAATACATCTTGTCTAGTGATATAGCTTTCAGCTTTTGCCAAAGCGAGAGCGTTCTCTAATTGGGTTTTGACGCGTTTGGCTTCCATACGCGTTAATTGCGTCAATATGCTTGGCGTTGCAATCGCTACTATGATAGCAAGCACCGTTACAGTAACAATCAGCTCAACAAGAGTGAAGCCATTCCTACCTTTAGCGCTTAAAGCTTGCAAATGCATTGCAGAGCGTTTATTACATATAGTTAACTGGTGTAGTGGAGCGTACAACTGATTTATTCGAAATATTAGCCTATCATGACTAAGCATTCCCTTCATCAAAGTAGATAAAGGTAAAACCACTATCAGTAATCTGCGATAATTTGATGATGTTTTATAAAGCGATTTCATAGGTTGCTACATCCTATGGCTTCAGACTTTCCAAATAAAATAATCGCGCTTATCTGCAACATCTAGCTAATCCATTATGTAGAAAAAATACTTGATAAAGACTAGTATTTTGTTTTGTTGGCAGTATACAAAATTATTACTTTTCTATAAGTTATCTATAAGTTACTTCGGATATAAAATAATGTCGACTGTTGTAATATAAACAGAATATATGTCTATTGTCAAAAAATGTTTCAATTAGTGAATAATATGCATTAGGAATAGAGAAAAATTATCAATTGTAATAAAATATGTTCAAACGATAGGTGCTAGTTGATTTAGCATCTATCGTGAACTGACATACAAAAGATAAAAAGCGTAAGGTGTGTTAGTTCTAAGTAACTTAGAATGGCTATTGTGTTTTAGTTACAACATTATCGTGTAATAATGTGTAGCTCGTTAACGAAAAAAGTTGTAAACTGAATGGATAATCGCTAAGCTACTTCTTAATTGGTTTTGCTTTGTACCTAAAATGCGTAAAAGATGTCTAATTTAGAGCGTCTTGAAAATCGGTTTTGCTTAATGCATCACTAAAATTATCCTTTGGAGGAAGTCCATGAAACTGAATAAAATTGCTTTAGCACTGTTCGCTGTAACAGCTGCACCTCTAGCAGCTAATGCTGGTGTTACTATTAGCCCACTATTATTAGGTTATCACTACAGTGAAGGCGCTGATGATGATCAAGCTGAATTACTAGGCGACTATAGTGGTAGTGGTGATAGCTACTATAAAGAAGACGGTCTATATACTGGTGCCGCTTTAGGTATCGAACTTACTCCTTCTACTCAGTTCCAAGTAGAGTATGGTGTATCAGATACTGATGCTATCCGCCAAGACGGTTCTGATAACTTCGATGCAGAGCAGGAAATGATCTCTGGTAACTTCTTAGTTGGTACCGAAGAGTTCACTGGTTATACTGATAGCGCTCTTAAGCCATATGTGTTAGTTGGTGCTGGCCAATCTAAACTTGAGATTAAAGACTCTTCAGGTGACAAAGTTTCAGGCACTAAAGATACTATCGGTAACCTAGGTCTAGGTGCTATGTATCGTATCAACGATGCACTAAGCCTACGTGGTGAAGCTCGTGCGATTCATAACTTTGATAACAACTGGTGGGAAGGCATGGCCTTGGCCGGTCTAGAAGTTGTACTTGGTGGCCATCTAGCACCTACAGTAGCAGTACCACCAATGGAAGAGCCAATGGTTGACAACACTCCAGTAGTTGTTGTTGAAGCTGACCTTGATTCTGACGGTGATGGCGTACCTGATAGCATGGATGCATGCCCAGGCACTCCAATGAATGTGGTGGTTGATGAGCGCGGTTGCCCAGTACCAGTAGATATTACTGATGAGCTAAAAATGGAACTACGTGTATTCTTTGATAACGATAAATCAGCTATCAAAAACCAATACAAGCCAGAAATCGCTAAAGTAGCAGAAAAAATGCGTGAGTATCCAAACTCTACAGCTCGTGTAGAAGGTCATGCATCTAAAACTGGTCCTTCAGCACGTTATAACCAACGTCTATCTGAAGCTCGTGCCGTTGCTGTTAAATCTATGCTAACTAACGAATTCGGTATTGCTCCAAACCGTCTATCAACTGTTGGTTATGGTTATGACCAACCAATCGCATCAAACGATACTGAAGAAGGTCGTGCTATGAACCGTCGTGTTTATGCCATCATCACTGGTGACAAAACTATGACTGTTGAACAAACTAAAGATATGGTTGTTCAGTAAGTATTAGATAAATAATCGTATAGTTAGATATATGGTTACAAAAAAAGCCACCCAATCGGGTGGCTTTTTTTATTTATGTATTGATAAAAGTAAGTTATTTCATAAATTTATGAATCAATAATGTTATACTAGCCACCCAAACATTCTGTAAATTGACAGAATGTACATTAGCATAGCTATCTGTACGATGAATTTATCGGCATAGATATTTGATTATATTGAGATTTTCTGAGTGATAGCATTTATTGTGTATCATCTAAAATTCAATATTTATCTTATTGATGATAAAAGTTTATCCAGCGGCGCTTATTGCTACTGCATTTTTTTAAGACGACACGAGCATTTTATATGGCGAACGATATCAAACACCTGCGTAACATTGCAATTATTGCCCACGTTGACCACGGTAAAACAACTTTGGTTGATAAATTATTACATCAATCTGGTACTTTTGGCGATCGTGCAAATATTGCTGAACGTGCAATGGATTCAGGTGATATTGAGCAAGAACGTGGTATTACTATTTTGGCTAAAAATACAGCCATTCGTTGGACAGATCAGACTTCAGGAACTGAATACCGTATTAATATCGTTGATACCCCAGGTCACGCCGATTTCGGTGGTGAAGTTGAGCGTGTGATGTCAATGGTTGATTGCGTACTTTTGGTTGTTGATGCTGTCGATGGTCCGATGCCTCAGACTCGTTTTGTAACGCAAAAAGCATTTGAACAAGGTCTAAAGCCGATTGTTGTTATCAATAAAATTGACCGTCCTGGCTCACGCCCTGATTGGGTAATGGATCAAATTTTTGATTTGTTCGATAATCTAGGTGCAACTGATGAGCAGCTTGATTTTCCAGTGGTTTATGCATCAGCGTTAAATGGTATTGCAGGTTTGGAAGCAGATGATTTAGCTGATGACATGACGCCACTATTTAAAACTATTGTTGATGTTGTACAGGCGCCGCAAGTTGATGCAGACGCACCATTCCGTATGCAGATCTCAAGCCTTGATTACAACAGCTTCGTCGGTGTGATTGGTATTGGTCGTATCCAGCGTGGTAAGGTTAAAACCAATACACCAGTTACTGTCATTGATAAGCATGGTAAGACACGTAACGGCCGTATCTTAAAAATCATGGGCTACCATGGCCTTGATCGTATTGATGTTGAAGATGCACAGGCTGGTGATATCGTTTGTATCACAGGTATCGATGCGCTTAATATCTCAGATACGATTTGTGATCCAAATCATGTCGAAGCACTACCAGCATTGACTGTGGATGAGCCAACCGTTTCGATGAACTTCCAAGTGAATAACTCACCATTTGCAGGCCGTGATGGTAAGTTTGTGACTTCGCGTAATATCCGTGAGCGTCTAGAGCGTGAACTGATTCATAACGTTGCTCTGCGCGTGGAAGATACTGAATCTCCAGATAAATTTAAAGTCTCTGGTCGTGGTGAACTGCATTTGTCAGTATTGATCGAAAATATGCGCCGCGAAGGGTTTGAGATGGGTGTATCTGGCCCAGAAGTTATTGTCAAAGAAGTCGATGGCAAACTACAAGAACCGTATGAAAACGTTGTCTTCGATATCGAAGAAGAGCATCAGGGTGCTATCATGGAGCAGGTTGGTCTACGCAAAGGCGAGATGACCAATATGGAGCTTGATGGTAAAGGTCGTATGCGTATTGAAGCCACAGTACCAGCTCGTGGTTTGATCGGTTTCCGTTCTGAGTTTTTAACATTGACTTCAGGCAGTGGTATCATGACGTCAAGCTTCTCGCATTATGGTCCACAAAAGATCGGTGATGTGGGTGGTCGTTCGAACGGCGTATTGGTTTCTATGGCAAACGGTACTTGCCTAGGATTTGCACTGTTTAACCTACAAAAACGTGGTAAGTTATTTGCAGAGCCACAGCTTGAAGTTTATGAAGGTATGATCGTCGGTCTAAACTCGCGTAACGATGATATGACAGTGAACCCAACAACCGGTAAGCAGTTAACCAACGTACGTGCTAGTGGTACAGATGAAGCGTTGACGTTGACGCCAGCAGTTAAGTTTACGCTTGAGCAAGCGCTTGAATTCATTCAAGACGATGAGCTGGTTGAAGTAACACCAAAAGCAATACGTATCCGTAAACGCTATCTGACTGAAAGTGAGCGTAAGCGTCACAGCCGTAGTAAGAAAAATGCATAATATCGACAGTATAAACTACTCAATCTTTTAGAGCGTTGATTTTTAACACCAAAATTTAATGTCTTTTAGACATCGGAGTAGTTAAAGAATTAGCAGTATAGGGTGAGCTATAGTGGTTCACTTTACACTGCTTTTTTTGTTGTAATTTTGAAGAAATAAATACAAAATGAACATTAGTTTTGATGTGTTCAATGATTAACGTTAGAGTGAAGTATGATACTGATTATATAAAATATCTATACGCCTATAGATAATTCTTGAGGAGAATACAATGAGTATGGTTTCAGAATTTAAAGAATTTGCTCTAAAAGGCAATGTGATGGACTTAGCAGTTGGTGTTATCATTGGTGGGGCTTTTGCTACCATCACTAAATCATTGGTAGATGATATCATTATGCCAATTGTCGCTTTCATTGTAGGGGGCGAGATTAACTTTAAAAATATGCTTTTGGTATTGGGTGATGTGCCTAATGGGGTTGCTATGACCTATGATGCACTCAAAGAAGCTGGCGTTCCTGTATTAGCATATGGTAGCTTCATCACTGTACTCATTAATTTTCTAATTTTAGCTTTTATTATTTTTATGATGGTTAGAGTAGTAAATAAAATGCGTCGTACGGAAGCTGTAGAGGAAGCTATAGTAGAGCCATCAGAAGAAGTACAGTTACTGCGTGAAATCAGTGCTAAATTGAGTAATACTCATATTGTAAAATAATAACGTACGGTTTAGTGGTAATAAAAAAGGCTAACTTTACGTTAGCCTTTTTTATTGTCTATTCACAAAGTCATATTTTGTGATTTATGCTAAAAACGATCAAACACAGTAGTTTATGGCGTGACAACCACGTAATCGTTAGTATTAATCAAAATCTCTGATGGTTGGTCAACGACAATACGCACAGTATTATTGTCAATAACTTGTGATTTATAATAGTTATCTTCAGCAACTGTACAGCCTAAACATCTTCCCATAGCATCCCAAGGCTCAACAAATAATTTTTGCTGCGCTTGATCGGCATTTCCACCGATAAGAGAGAAGGGTAGGCTCACGATATAGGCGGCGGTACCAGCCACAGCATTGACCAGTTGTAATGGTTTACCAACAATCGTATCTACTACCATCGTCTCATAAGAAGGGCCAAAGTCAGTTTCGTCTATTTCTATGGCTGCAAAAGTAGGTTGCATACTAGCAGCCATTAACGCTAAGGAAGTAAAGACAGGAAACAACTTTTGCTTAACTGCGCGTTTGTTTGTGGCTTTAACCGTCATAACGATATCCTAAAATTTACAATTAGTATGATTAATGGCTGCTGCTGTCTCCATATAGGAATATCGCGGCAACGACAGGTAGGGTAAGTATTACAGAAGAATAAATAGTGCGCACTATTTTTGTAAGCGCTAGCACTATTAAAGCAAGATGTACGCCAATAAGCAACAAGAATACATGGGATATTCTTATGTGAGTAAAAAAATATATCAAACTAGATTGTATTTATTTTGAAAATAGTAGCAGATTTGTCTTTAGTTAAGGTAAGAAATCATATGACCACTAATTAAGCTTAAGCTAACGGCTGACAATTTGGACAATAAACGCTGGCTCTACCATTGAGCTTAACATTTTCTAGAATGGTATCGCATTTTAGGCAATGCTCTCCTTGCCGACCATAAACATTTAAGGTCTGCTGAAAATAACCCGTTTGACCACTCGCGACTGTAAAATCTCGTAGCGTTGAGCCACCAAGTTCAATGGCTTTTTTTAGAATGTCTTTAATATGATCAACCAAAACAACAAGTTGGTCAAATGAAAGTTGGTTCGCTGGGGTAGCGGGATGTATGCCTGATAGGTAGAGGCTTTCCGTCGCATAGATATTACCGACACCTACCACGACTTTTTGTTCCATAATGACAGATTTGATAGCTCGTGCGATGGACTGTGTTCGTTTGGTCGATGGTTTTTTGTTAGAGCCTGTATTGTTATGATCTTTATCGGATAAGTTATTACGTTGAATAACGTTATAAAGATATTCTGCGGTAAAATCTTCTGAGAGTGGCTCAGGGCCCAAGTGGTCCAGTAATTTGCTGCCGTAATCTTCATACCATAATACTGAGCCAAATCGTCTTGGATCGTAATAATGTAGCTGAGACTTTGCATTTTCAGAATCCCTAAATACTACTATTAGATGATCATGTTTACGTTTGTCAGTGCCATAACTGTGCTGCTGTAAACTACCTGACATGCCTAAATGAATCAAAAGCTTAAGTGGTGCTACCATGGCATCATTATCATTAAGCACTGTGGGCAAAAATTTAAGAACAAGATATTTTGCTCGGCGTTCAACGCTATCTAACGTGTAGTCAGCCAGACTACTTAAGTCATCTGGCATCGCCCAACGTAGCTTGGGTTCAAAGACCTTTATATCAATCACCTGTTGTCCTAATAATGGTGCAAGGCTAGTCTTGGTGGTTTCTACTTCTGGCAATTCGGGCATGATGTTTTATGACAACTCTATTTTTGAGTGAATAATTGGTAGCTTAGCATTTCAACTAAGCCACAGCGCGACGAGCATGTAAGACACCGTGCTGTTGCTCTAGTTTCGCCAGTAACTTAGATAGATGCGCTAGCCCTGAAACCTCGATATGAAATTTCAAAAAGGCGATATTGTCATCGTTACTAAGCGTTTCAACTTTGCGGATATTGACGTTCTCTTTATCAATAATCTGTGTCAAATCACGCAACAGGCCGCGTCTGTCATACGCCTCTACGTGGATATCGACAGGCTGGTAGCGACCAGATTGTACTTGCCAAGCTGCCTCTATTTTGCGCTCAGGATCACGCTCGACCAAACGCAAATACTCAGGGCAACCGCGGTTATGAACGCTGACACCTCGCGATAAGGTAATGTATCCGGCAATTGGCTCACCATGTACAGGATGGCAGCAGCCTGCTAAATTGATTTCAATATTATCCAGACCGTCGATACGGATTTTGTAGGCATCGAGCTTGCTCGCATCTCTAGTATCGACGTGCGGTGCAAAGTTCTCTGGTGGTATCTCGGGTTCTAGATGCAGCTGCCGAGAAATATGGCTGGTTAGCTGGTTGAGACCGATATCACCTGTGACGAGCCCCACGATAATATCATCGGTCGTATTGACGTGGAAATGCTGGATATAGTCATTTAAGTCAATGCTATTGGGATGCACGGATAGGCGCTCAAGCTCTTTGCTAAGCATCTGACGACCTATTTCAATATTCTTATCACGGTCTTGTTTGTTGAACCATTGACGCAGTTTTGAGCGTGCGCGATTGGTATGAATATAGCCCAGTGAGGCGACTAGCCAATCACGATTGGGCTCACGCGATGCCTTAGTGATGATCTCAACTTGTTCCCCTGTTTTTAGCTGATAAGTCAATGGCACATAGCGCTGATTAACTCGGGCTGCCTGTGCACGGTTACCAACTTGGGTATGCACATAATAGGCAAAATCGAGAACGGTTGCACCTTTTGGTAGCTCGGTGATGTCGCCGTCACGGCTGAAAATATAGATACGCTCGAGCTCATCAAAATCAACGAGTTGTTCTTCTTCGTCAAGCTCCATGTCATCTAGCTCTTCGCCTGTCATGACAGCTGAGCGCGGCTGGTTACGGGTCTCGTTGTTAATAGACAGTAGCTGACGTAGCGAGCTGATTCTTTGATTTAAGTAATTGTCTTTTTTATTCTTCAGGCCTTCTTTGTAATTGACATGTGCGCACATGCCAAGCTCCGCCTCAAAATGCATCTCCTGAGTACGAATCTGCACTTCAAGCGATTTGTTTTCGGCAATGACGGCAGTATGTAGTGAGCGGTAGCCGTTTGACTTTGGGTTGGTAATATAATCGTCAAATTGCTCAGGAATATAACGCCACAAACCATGTACCAAGCCTAAGACGTGATAACAGTCTGAAGGATTATTGACCAATACTCGTAATGCACGAATATCATACAGCTGATCGAACGATAAGCCTTTAAGCTTCATTTTGCGGTAAATAGAATAGATATGCTTGACACGTCCGGATACTTCGCCCTCAATACCAGCATTCGCTAATGCCTCATTGAGCTTGTCTTCTACACGCTGAATATAAGACTCGCGTTCGCTTCGCTTTTCGGACAGTAGCTTGGCAATCTCTTTGTACCTATCGGGCGCAAGGTAGCGAAACGCCAGATCCTCAAGCTCCCATTTAAGCTGCGCGATACCTAGGCGATGCGCTAATGGGGCGTAAATAGTCATGACCTCACGCGCGACACGAGTTTGACGCTCTGGCCTAGAAAACGTCAACTCACGCATGGCAAAGGTACGCTCTGCCAACTTAATGAGTACCACACGCACGTCGTTGGTGACAGAAATGAGCATGCTATAAATATTTGATAGCTGGTCACGCTGATTATTGACGAAATGATCTTCTAAGCGTTTATTGCTCTCAATAATCTCTGAGAGTTTCCCCATTGCTAAAGTGTCTTTAACAAGGGCTAGGATATCCGCACCAAAATTTTTCTCAACTTCAGCAAGACTAATGATAGATTTGCGGGCACTGCGATATAGCATGGCAGCAACAAGCGCATCTTCATCTTGATAGAGATAGGTCAATATGTCTGTCATGCCAATACCAGTGACGTAAGCACCTGAGCGCTCAGATTCGCTAGTATTCATGTGACTACGGATAAACTCACAAGCAGCACTCAGATGAGGTACAGACTCTTGACCGATACGCTTCGCCACATTGTCGAGCCAAGTGGGTACATCAATATTGGCTTGATCTAAATCAATGGATTCGAGCTCTTCATCTGAGAGCGTATAGGTGTTGTCCAGATACTCGTTTTCAAGCGCGGGGTCGAGGCCATCATAAGTATGTGCGGCTGATCGATCAAACGTAGTATGTAGCTTGTGAGTTGACAGCTGGTATTTGATATCGAGAGGAATCTGGGCGTAGCTGTTGGCAGATTGGTGAGAGCGTTGGCTCGCTACCAATCGCGCCGCCAGTGTGGCACTGTCGGCCTGCGTGGTTTGTCCATCCACCAACGGTAACCCCTCACGAATTTTTACCATAGCCGACTCCTCTTAGCTATTTTGAATTGATTATAACCTCATCTACTATGCACACACTCTGAATGAACGATTCATAAAGTGCCAGCTATAAACCAATACAACTGCTAAAAATCTGATTTTTAACAGCCATAAAATGCGCGTAAAATATATAAAGCTACGAGTACAAGTGCTGCTTATACGGCGATATACAGTATAAGAAGATTGTTTACTATTATCTCACTTTGAAAGGACAAATCAAGCGAGGCTCTGTAATGACTTTGGTTAATTATGTGAAATAGCCGTGAGTTATAGGCAAAATATTATCCAAGCTTGGATTCAGTGTTGCGGTCATAATACGGCTACTTAAGAGGCTATTACGAATCATAAGATACGTATAAAAATCAGCTGTCTACTTTTTCAAAACGAGCGATAGACTCGACGTGTCCAGTATGGCAGAACATATCCATGACACCCGCATGCGTCAAGCGATACCCTTGCTCTAGTAATGCTTTGGTATCGCGGGCGAGGGTTGCTGGATTACAAGAAACGTATACGATACGCTCAGCATTGAATTTTGGCAAATACTGCATAATCTCCCAAGCACCAGAGCGCGGGGGGTCGATGAGTAAGGCGTCAAAACCCTGATTGGCCCAAGGTTTGTCAGTGCAATCTTTTGTCAAATCTTGACTATAAAATTCAGTATTGCTGATACCGTTACGACGAGCATTGTCAGCCGCACGCTTGGTCATGGCCTCACTACCTTCGACACCCACCACAGAACCTGTTTCACCAACGAGACGTGCTAGCGGCAGGCTAAAATTACCCAAACCACTAAACAGATCCAGTACTCGCTCACCTGCTTTTAAATCTAATAAGTCGCAAGCCAGCTTAGTCATTTGGCGATTGACAGATAAATTGACTTGGGTAAAGTCAGTAGGAATAAATTCAAAGGTCAAATCATATTCTGGCAGTTGATAATACAAGCGACCAAACTGCTCGCTTAAATCATCTGCCTCTGTCAAAGCGATACGTTCAATACTATCAGCGCCTTTTGACTGTAGATATAGCTGCCAATTGCGCGCTGCAAAGAATGCTTTTAATTTGTCTATATCAGCCTCTGACAGCGGCTCTAAGTGACGCACGATTAGTGCAACAGGTTGATTGCCGTCAGGCAATTCTGGCAATTGCTCACCCATCGCAAGCTCAAGCTGAGCAATCTTGTCACGGCTCTCTAACGTGCTGATGAGCGTCTTTAAGTTCTCAATTTCAAAACCGATGCGTGGGTCTAAGATATGGCATTCATTGAGCTCTGCCAAAAAGTTACTTGAGCGCTCACGAAAGCCGACCAGCGCGGTTTCTTTTTTGACGACATAGCGCACGCCTAGACGAGCCTTGGTGCGATAGCCAAGACGATCACCTACGACAGGTGCCAGCCAGTTATCAGGTTCTACATTGGCTTGATGCATGAGCATCTCAGCAAGTACGGACTGCTTAAAATTTATTTGCCCATCTGGCTGCCAGTGTTGTAAGTTGCAGCCACCGCAAACACCAAAATGTGGGCAAGGCGGTACAGCACGCTCAGGATTTGGTTTAGCAGTAATACTGATTGCATCGCCTTCTTCAAAGCTGGCACGGCTATTGGTGATTTTTACCAGTGCGCTTTCACCCGGTAGAGCAAAGCTTACAAATATTTTTTTGCCATGCTTATCTTCAGCATGGCCATCATCAACCCCAAAACCATTGCCATAGATGGCTACGCCGCGACCATCATGTGACAAACCATCAATGTTAAATGGAATCGGCTCTGCATCTTTTAGACGACGGCGCGTTTTTGATGATGGCTTAGATTTTTTCTTGCTGGGTGGAATGGCAATCTTTTGGCTATCATTCGTTTGAGTAACACCGTTCTGCGGAGCAGAATTGGCTATTGAGGTTTTGGAGTCGGTGGGTTGCATAAACCTGCCTTAATAATAAATAACTATAAGAGGAGAATAACAAACTGCTAATAATACGGTTTCTATAATTTGGGTGCCGATGACCAGTCAGCAATAAACTCTTGATGTCTTGGGCTACCATCGGTTTGGGTATATTGTGCTAGATAGTCATAGCTCTGCTGTTGCCAAGCATCAAAGTCTGGTGAGGACAGCTTTCCTGTCAGACGTAGCCAACGAAGATAGATGAGCCAAGTGTTCATCACATCAGACTCACAATAGATGGAGAGTGTCTGCCAATCACCACTACTGACGAGCGCGCCCACCATGCTACCATCAACGTCAGTTTTGCCTGGTAATCCATATAAACTGGCGACCACATCCATGGCCTCGCGGCGACTGGCACCGTACTGACTAAATCTGTCCATCAAATCAAGATGACGCGTATGGAAACGATTGACATAATTGTCAAAGCGCATATTTTTGATACGTTCACCTTCTTCAAACAGCCATGGCGCTGATAAATCATACTGCATAGCGCGATATATCAGTACAGGTATGTCAAAACCTGAACCATTCCAACTGATGAGCTGTGGCAAGGTCTCAAGATCACTGAATGCCCGAAAAAACTTGGCAAGAATGTCTTTTTCGCTAAACTTATCCGCGGTCAATGAAAATAGCGATAACTTGCCATCTTTGATATATAAAGCGGAAATACAGACAATGCGCTGCAATGGCAAGCGCATAAAATCGTGTCCTGCCTCTTGCATGCGGATGGCTGTCAGTGCGCTTAAGGTGTCTTCATCATTCAGTGCAGCCAACTGCGGATAAATACGCCGTGCGCCATCGATATCGGCGACCGTCTCGATATCGAAAACTAGTATAGGGTCGGACGGTAGAGCTTGTGACATAAAGAATCCTGCATTTTTATAAGCTTACTATGCTGCGTTATCTGCATCATTATCGATATGACTGTCATCAACATTGTATAAACCTGTCGATAAATAACGGTCTCCACGATCACAGACGATAAAGGCAATGACGGCATTAGGGTTTGCTTTTGCCACTTGGGTCGCTGCCCATGCAGCTGCGCCCGAAGATACCCCAGCAAAAATACCTTCAGTTTTTGCCAGTTTGCGCATGTAGACTTCAGCGATACGCTGATCGACATCCATGATCTCATCGACCAAGTCTGCGTCAAAAATACCCGGCATATATGCCGCAGGCCAACGGCGAATACCAGCGATAGACGCGTCTTCATCAGGCTGCAAACCGATAATTTTGATGTCAGGATTTTGCTCTTTCAAATAACGTGAGACACCAGTGATGGTGCCAGTGGTACCCATTGAGCTAATAAAGTGGGTGATCTTACCGTCAGTTTGTGCCCACAACTCAGGCCCTGTGGTGAGATAATGCGCTTGGCTATTGTCAGGATTATTAAACTGATCCAGTACGATGCCTTTACCATCGGCTTGCATCTGCAATGCCAAATCACGTGCCGCTTCCATGCCTTCATCGACTTCAATCAACGTCGCGCCGTAAGCAATCATGGCATCTTTACGCTCTTGAGTAGAGTTGGTTGGCATCAGTAATGTCATTGGATAGCCGCGCATCGCCGCGACCATGGCTAATGCAATGCCAGTATTGCCGCTGGTGGCTTCAATCAATGTATCGCCGGGTTTGATATCACCGCGCTGCTCTGCTTGATAAATCATATTAAAAGCAGGGCGATCCTTTACAGAGCCTGCGGGATTATTGCCTTCTAATTTGGCTAATAATGTGGCGCCATTTTCGATATGCTCTTGTTCAGGTAGGCGCTGCAATTGAACCAGTGGCGTTTGACCAACACAATCGGCAAGCTTGGTGACTTGAGTGATAAAGTTAGCGTTTGACATGGCCGTTGCGGACATAAGAAATCCTTATTTATTTTCTAAAATATTTTTTGGGCGATAGGCTGTGATCGAATCACTATTTTTTATTGTCTGATCATCATTTGAGACAAGCGTTTTGTGTATTGGCTTATAGTGACAGATAAACCAAAACTTAACGGCAGTAGCGTACGCTCTCATTCATCATGAGGGTAAACCATCTATTGTGGCAAATAAAAAGTTGCGCCATTATATCATTTTGTTGCTAGCTGCGCTTATTGCATAAAAGAATAATACTTGATGAAAGCGCCTTTTACTGGCAATTTTTTTAGGGACAAAAGCAGGTTTTATGGTGCCGCAACCATGCCGTTTAGTAACGTATGTATATTTGTTAGGTTTGCTTAAAGCCATATTGGTCAAAGTTTGTGTTTCATTCACCTTGAATGGGTAAACGTGATTTATAGAATCCTGTTAAGATAATCTTGAGCCATAAAAGGCGTATCATTAAAAAACAAGCTAGCAAGCTTAAGCATTTTTTATGGTAGCGTAGAGACCGTAACAAAATTCACAGACAGCATTTTCGTAGAGAGTAGAGCGAGCATGGCATATAAAAAACGTTTCAATACCAGCAGTGCCTATGGGCAGCTGATCCTATTGGTGTTTTTACCCATCTGCGTGTTGGCGGCGGTAGGGGGTATTTTGGTATTTCACGAAACCATGCGTGCGAGCGATTCAGAGCAAGAGGCACTGGCTGAGGCGGTATTGATTCGTTATACACCAGTCATTGCAGAGCTGATTCCTGATTTGTTGGAGCAAGAACGTCAGCAAGCAAAAAGCAGCACAGATAAGGCATCACAGAGTGCGATGACAACGCTCGAAAGCATACAGGATAAACTCGGGCGTATGCAGTCTGAGCAGCATGTACAGCGTATTGCTGTTATCAATGAAGGCAATCAAGTATTGGCGACCGTAGGCTATGGTCTGAACGAGAAATGGCCGCTAATCAGTGACTCAGCAAAGTTTTTATCGCAAAAACCAACGCCTGTAGGCACGGCATATGGCAGCGTGTTGGGTGAGTTTGAGGGGCAGACGTTGTGGCTACTGGTCGATATGGACAACGAGCCACTTTATATCGCCCGTTATCGTATTGCGATGGCGCTGGTGATTACCGGTCTGTTTACCATTCTGATTTTATTACTCAGCTTAAATATTTACTCAAAGCGTTGGATTGCACCTATCTATGAGCTGCGTTTGCAATTACAACGTACCCATGTTGATAACTTATATCAGCCTGTACCAGTAGAGTCAGATGGTGAGCTTAATTTATTACAGCAAGATTTGGTCAAGACATTTCGTCGCCTCCATAGAAGTTTTCAGGAGCTCAAGGATCATGCCGAGCAAACCGAAGACGATCTGCGTTTGGCATTTGATGAGATGGAAATGCAAAACATCTCTATTCGAAATGCGCGTGATGCTGCCATCTCAACCAGCCAAGCCAAATCCGCATTTTTGGCCAACATCAGCCACGAGCTGCGCACGCCGTTGAACAGTATCGATGGCTTTATTAACTTATTAGCGCGTCACGGTGAGCTCAATCCTGAACAGGATTTATACGTACAGACTATCCGCAAATCCTCAGCTCACCTACTTGCCTTGGTCAATGATGTTTTGGATTTCTCTAAGATTGAGGCGGGCAAGTTGGTGCTTGATCGTCATGAGTTTGATTTGTATGACACCATTTATGATGTGGTTGATATGCTCTCTCCTGTCTCTGCGGAGAAAGGTCTACGTATGGCTGTCTTGTTCTATAACGACGTGCCCATGCGTATCAATGGCGATGCGCTGCGCCTCAAGCAGGTATTGACCAATATCGTGGGGAATGCCATCAAATTCACAGACAGTGGCGATGTGGTCGTACGGGTCAGCTTGGACGATCATCGTGATAACTATCTGATGATCAGTGTGCAAGACAGTGGTAAAGGCATTTCGCTTGCTGACCAAAAAATGCTGTTCCAAAGCTTTAGCCAAGGTGATCCGTCAATCACGCGCCAATATGGTGGTACGGGGTTGGGTCTGGTTATCTCCAAACAATTAACGCGTCTCATGGGCGGCGATATCGGCTTTCATGACAACGCTCAAGAGAACATCGCCAATCAAGGCGCGACGTTTTGGTTCCGTATGCCAGCCCATGTCGATGTGCTAGAGGCACCAACTGGTCAGACCATTGAGCTGCCAGTATTGGCACCGCTTGCAAGCGAGACTGATGAGTTCAACGTCTTGGTTTGGATCAGTCATACGGCCTCAATACAAGTGTTGAAGGCCAGCTTGCAGTACTTACCGATTAAGCTCACTCAAGCCAATTCATTGCCAGGGGTGCTTGAGTCGCTCAAAGAGCATGGCAACTTTTGGGATTGGGTCATCGTTGATGATGATACGCAAGACGATATGATGGCGTTACTCAAGCAAATCCGTCTCCATTATCAAGGCAAACTTGCTGTGTTTGGCTATCAAGTGGCGGCTGACCAAGCGCTGCTTAACCGCTATCAAGCCAATATCTTGTATGAGCCATTGGACAAAAGACAGCTATACGCAATGCTTGATACACAAAATCGCAGTATGCCAAAGAGCTTACAAGAGCCGCGCTGGAAAGGGATTACCGTGCTGGCAGTTGATGATCATCTACCAAATCTATTGGTGCTTGATGCGCTATTGAGCGAGCTTGGCATACAAGTCATTACAGCGAGTAGCGGCTTTGATGCCATAGAAATTATCAGTAAACAGCAAACCAAAAATGTCAAATCTGCTAAAAACGATAAGCAAAGTCTGTCGAATAAAACGCAACTCTCAAAAGCCGAGACACGTGATGAGGTCAATAAAAAATCCAGCACCTCCCTGTATGCTGAAGAGAGTGCAAATGACGATAAAACAGCTACTCAAGATAAAAATCATATCGATTTGATATTTATGGATATCCAAATGCCGCGCATGTCAGGTCATGAAGCAGCGAAGCAAATTCGGAGCATTGAAGCGGCTGATAGCCGTATTCCTATTATTGCTCTCACCGCACATGGCCTAGCGGATGAGCGCGACAAGCTGATCGCCAGCGGTATCAATGACTACGTTGGCAAACCAATTAGCCAACCTCAGTTATTGCAAGTACTCCAAAAGTGGCTAGGCCGAAAAAGCATCACACCGCAAATAACGGCATTGGCTGATACTGATTTGCAAGCTTCTAATTTGCAAAGCATCGATTTACAAAATACCGACTCCGAAAATATACACCTCACAGAACAATCGACGCCGCTCTCGGATCAAAAGACCGCCATTTATCCGATGGTCAAAGACAACGAACGCGTTCGTAATAGGACTGAAATCACAGAACCGCCAAAAGTCACTCGACCATTATCACTAAAAAAAATCCGTGATGACTACTTGCGTGACAGTCAGCCACGTGACGATTATAGACGAGAGACCACCCGTGAGAACCAGCCTCGCTATGAGAGCCTACGTTTACACAAGCAAGGGCAAGAATCATTATTGTATCCACCAAAAGAACCGACAGATAATTCTGCTGAAGACATAACAGCGAATATGGATAAAAGGCTATATGAGCAAACGGATCACAACCTCCATCAAAAAAACCTCAGTACAATGGATACGTCTGATATTTTAGACTGGCAAGATGCGCTTACTCGCTCAGCAAACAAACCTGATTTGGCAGCCAAGCTCATCATTATGATGCTCGATACGATTAACGAGGAAAAGCAAGCACTGACTCAAGCATGGGAAGCTCGTGATCGTAACTTGTTGGCACAAATTGCCCATCGCATATTGGGCGGCAGTCGTTATACAGGAGTGCCGCAGCTACGTCAGGCCAGCCAAGACTTGGAGGATAAGTGCTTATTGAATGTACAGCATACAACACCGGTACAATTTGCGATGATTGAGCCATATTATGAGGCACTACTTACCGCACTGAATAATTTACAAAACGTGGATTTATCGGCTTACCCTCAGCTCAACTATCATCGTTTGAGCGAAAATGACATGACGTGGAAAATGATTTAGAGCAGGTAATCGGACCGTTATTATGCGATGTAATAAGTGAATTGCATACGATACCGATCACTAGCAGCCAGATAATGTGCGAATATTAAAAGGCAGACGCTTGATACAGTATCGTAGCAGTCAGTTATTGCTAAGGTAGGATATGGATAAGCCTGCTAACATTATCGCTATCAGTCTATCTTTTACCCATTCATAAATAAGGATCGTTATGAGCGCCATTGCAACTTACCAATACGAAACGCTACAAGTGAGTGTCACTGATAATATACTCACTGTGACGCTAAATCGTCCGCACAAAAAAAACGCCATGAGCTTTCAAGTCATCGATGAGCTGATTATGGTGGCAGAGCGTATTAGCAAAGACAAAACGATACGCGCGGTTATTTTAAATGGTGCAGAAGGCACATTCTGTGCAGGTATTGATTTAGGGGATTTAAACCATCCAAAAAACCAAGTCTTTGCTATTTGGGAGCTGATTAAGCCTTGGCAAAGCTCATTCCAACGTGTCTGCTTGGTGTGGCGTGATCTACCAGTACCTGTCATCGCGGTACTAGAAGGCTACTGTATTGGCGCTGGGCTACAGCTAGCATTGGCATGTGATGTGCGTATTAGTCATCCGGATTGCCAGCTGTCTATTATGGAAGCCAAATGGGGTTTGGTACCGGACATGGGATTGACGCAATCGGCATTTGGGGTGGTACGAGAAGACGTTCTCAAAGAGCTGGCCATGACGGCGCGCATCATCAATGCCAATGATGGCAAAGAATTAGGATTAATCAGTCATTGTAGTGAGACGCCGCTTGAGCAAGCACGACAGCTGGCGGCTGAGTTTGCTGAGCGCTCTCCTGACGCTGTGCTAGCGAGCAAACGCGTAATTAATGCGATGTATGAGCAGCCTGCGACTACCTTATATAAAGAAAAAATCTGGCAGATTAAGATGATGCTTGGACGCAATCGCAAACTTGCTCTGAGAAAAGCAAAGCAAGCTAGCACGGTGTTTAGCAAACGTCAGTTCCGCTAACGTTCTTTAATTTTGGTAGATATTGTCTTAAGGATTTTATCTGAGACAATTTCGGCCTCAGTACTTAGATTAAAAGTACGACAGACATATTTTGATAAATTACGTTGATTGTTTTTAGTTGTTAAGGCTTGTTTCATTAGTCCCTTATGGCTATTGAAATCCGAGTGGACAGCACGATATAACACTGTCCGCTTGCACAGATTTAGATAAAGATGCACTATTGTCGTTAAAAATATCTATTTCATGTATCTTACAAGCGCTTAAGTAATCATCACTATATAAATGGTCTAACTATGTCTGCCCCAAAGTCCTCTCTACCAAATAAACCTATCGCCTCTGAACGAGTACGTTCTGCTGATCTGCCTGTTGCATGGATTATGATGCTAGGATTAATGGTTGCGGTAGGACCGTTATCCATTGATATGTATCTGCCTGCGCTACCATCAATGGCAGATGATTTTGGCGTATCTACGGCATTTATGGCCAACTCTGTGCCAGCGTATTTTTTGGGTTTGGTATTCGGGCAGTTATTTTATGGCCCTTTTAGTGATCGTGTTGGCCGTGTTAAGCCTTTATATATAGGTATGACACTATATGTGATTGCGTCCATTCTTTGTGCGACCACTGACAATGAATATGTATTATTTGTAGGGCGAACGATGCAGGCATTGGGCGCTTGTGTAGGGGCAGTGGTGACTCGCGCTGCTATTAGAGATCGCCTAACCGCCAAGCAGACCGCAAAAGCTTTTTCTATCATGATATTGGTGATGGGTCTGGCACCGATACTCGCGCCGTCGCTGGGCGCACTATTTTTACAGTTTTTTGATTGGCATTCCATTTTCTGGTTTTTGGCCGCTTTTGGTGCCCTAAATTTATTGCTTACTAAGTTTTTCTTTTTTGAGACATTGACCGAAGAAAATCGTAATGTGCGTCCTGCAAAAGAGGTGCTTAGCCAGTATTGGGACTTATTAAAAGATCCCAGCTTTAACTACCCTGCGATCGGTGGCGGGCTGTTGATGGGTGCGATGTTTGTCTATATCAGCTCAGCTTCTGAATTAATCATGGACACTTATAGCGTCTCGGCCACGCACTTTGGCTGGTTGTTTGGGATGAATGCGGCGGGCTTTGTGGGTTTGACTCAATTGAACCAATGGTTGACCAATCGCTTTCGTATCTTGAGCATATTACGCTTTGGGACGATGATGCAGGTGCTCTCTGCAGGCACGTTGTTTGTTGTCGGTATATTTTTGGGGACCGATGCTTGGTTGCCACTGGTGCTGGCGTGTATTTTCTTTTGTATTGCAGGCTTGGGATTGACCCAGCCAAACGCCTCAGCGATTGCGCTGGCTTTTCAAAAGCAGCGTGCGGGTATGGCAAGCGCGCTGCAAGGCTCGCTGATGTTTTCAGTGGGTATTTTTGGTGGTTTATTATTAAACTTATTCCCTCTCAATCCAGTGTTAAAAATCGGTATTGCACTTTTTGTACTGATGAGCTTGGGTGCGTTTTTAATCTGGCAGATAGACCGTAACCTAAATCTTGACGATGCAGAGTAAGTATAAGGTTTCATCGTAAATTAAGTACTCATAAAAAGCACCCATACGTTTAGAGCGTATGGGTGCTTTTTTATGTCTGCTATTAATTTGTATATAAGATTTTCTTTTTGATAAAGCTTTTTCTACAAGTTCTATAAATATTAATAAAATATATATTGTATAGATATATATGAATTATTATGTATATATAACTAATTGTATATAACTGTCAAACATTATTATTGCAATTGTAAAGTTAGGTAAGTATTATCTAACGTAACTTTCTGTAAGTAAATATTATAGGAATATTGCTTAACCTCTCTAGATTGTCATTCATTAAATTGCATAACCACATTAATTCTCAAGGATAGATTATGAAGCAGCTATACCGAATATTACCAGTCGTTTTAAGCGTAGGTATCTTTGGATGCAGCAACTCTAGTACACCAGAAAGTACTGCTGCTGAGAACACGCCTGCAGAAGGGCAGGAGGAGTTTGTCAGTAGCCTTCCAGATTCAGCGCCAGTTTTAAAAGTAGCAACCACAGGGACCATGCCTCCTTTCTCATTTCAAGATGATTACGGCAACATGCAGGGTATCGACATTGATTCTATTCGCGCGCTTGGCGAAGAAGAAGGGTTCAAAGTTGAGTTTTATAAAGAAACCTGGCAAAACATGTTCGATACAGTAGAGTCGGGTAGTCGCGATTTGGCGATTTCAGGCATCTCTTATAAAGATGAGCGTGATGCTAAGTACGGGTTGTCTCAGCCTTACTTCTTTAACCCTGCCGCCATCATGTATGCAAAACCAGAATTAAATATTAACAGCCTAGATGATTTGCAAGGCAAAAACATCTCTGCAATGGAAGGCTCTAAGCAGGTCGATCAAGCACAGCAAATGGGTAAGTACAACAACTTCTCGACCAGAACGACTGCCTTTTTATTGTATGAAGATTTAATGCAAGGCAAAGTAGATGCGATTTTGCATGATCTACCTATCTTGCAATATACGGCAAAAAACCATCCTGAGCAAAAAGTAACCATCGTTCCTTATGAAGGGCAAGATAATCCATCAGCACAGCAGGTTATTTTGATGGCAAAAGGTAATACTGAGCTCATTAACAAAATCAATGACGGTATTACCAAGCTAAAAGCGAAAGGTAAGTTTAAAGAGATTGAAGCTCGCTGGCTTGGTGAGACTACAAGTCCAACGGCTAGTGCTTCTGCCACCACTGAACAAGCAAACTAAGGGACGTTTGATATGGCTACAATAAATAATGGAGATAACAAACGTTATCGCGGCTTGATTATTTCGATTGCACTGTTTTTGTCTTTGATCGGAGCTTTGCTTGTATTTACTTTCTATACCTCAAGCTTGCTTGAAAGAAACACGGTATTGATTGATCAGACCAACCAAGTAGCAAACAGCGCACAGTCAGTAATTAAAGATCTGTTCGATTTGGATAGCAGTTACGGTGAAGATACCAGCTCGCCGCACATTCAGCGTGTATTGGAGCGTTTGGAACAGAATACAGCACTGATTAACAATACGTTGACGGCTATCGGAGAAGGCGGCACGATTACCGACGATGCTGACGGCAAAACGTACAAATTACCGAGCGTTAGCGGTAGTGCGCAAGAAAATGTACAAGCGGCAAACGAGCAATGGCAGCTACTTGAGCCTAGAATTGAAACTTACTTAAAAGATGCTGATAACGTACTGGTCGATTCATCAGATGATTTGACTCAGGCGGTAGAGCAGGCAAAAACCTCAAGTTTGCTAATGAACGAATCATTAGATGATTTGACCAACGAAGTGTTTGATGATGCAGAACGCCAAGCCAATACCATTCGTCTAATTCAGGCACTTGGGGTTGTTGCGATTTTTGCTTACTTCTTGATCTTCGTATTCTTCTTTGTACGCCGCTTACGTGAGACCGATGCTGAGGCATTTGCGGCTCGTCGTGAAACGCAAGAGATTATGGAAACGGTAAATACGGGCCTATTCCTACTGGACAAAGACTTAAATATTGGTCAGCAGCACTCGCGCGCCCTAAACAGTATCGTTGGTTCTGATAGGCTAGCAGGAGAAAACTTTACCAATGTCTTGCGTGGTCGTATTTCTGACAAAGATCTTAAGACCACTCAGCAGTTCATTGAGCAGCTTTATAATCCTCGAGTTAAAGAAAAATTGGTAGATTCTCTAAATCCTTTGCACAAAGTGATGCTACATAATAGCTCTGATGATAAAGGACTTAACAATCGCTTCTTAGACTTTAAATTCTCACGTGTTTATGAAGATAAAGACATTGCGCGTATTTTGGTTAACGTCAACGATGTGTCAGATGCCGTTTACTTAGAACAGCGTTTAGAAAAAGAACGCTCGCAAAACGATATGCAGATTGAGATGTTAACCACTATCTTGAATGTAAATCCAAAGATCATTAATGAGTTCATTAGCAACACCCAAGCGCATATCGAGCGTATGAACAACATCTTGAAAAACCCTGGTAGCTCACAATACGAGCTTGAAGGCAAACTAAATGCGATCTATCGTGAAATGCACAGCTTGAAAGGTGAGGCATCGGCACTAAAACTGCATAGCTTTACTAAAATTGCGTCAGAAGCAGAAGACAAATTGCATGCCTTGCAAAATCAAGGCCAGCTATCGGGTAATGATTTCTTACAGTTGGCAGTACACTTAGACGACTTACTAAGTCTATCAAATACCATTGCGACCTTGGGTGAACGTATTAACCGCTCAGCGCCGCCTAAAGCGGCAACAGCCAATACGCAAGCCCCGTTAAGCGATTCTGCTTTAAAAGACGGCGTGGCAAAAACAGCTGCGGTAAATAGTCAGCCAGCGAGTAGCATCAGCACTGATGGCGGTTTAGATATTGATCTAGACGATGAAAGCAATGATGATCGACTGTCTTTTTACAATGAGTTTGCAAAAGAGATCGCTGCCAGACAAGGCAAGCATGTACAGCTAAAAAGCACGACACTGGCGCAAACTCACATACCAGAGCATCTTGCCAAGCCAATTAAAGAAATCAGTATTCAGTTGCTACGTAACGCGGTTGTGCACGGTATCGAAACCCCAGGTGTTCGTCATTCGGCTGGTAAGCCTGAAGTCGGTACGATTGACTTAGAAGTACAAGATAACGGTTCAGACTTCATACTAGTAGTGCAAGATGATGGCCAAGGTATCGACTATGACAGCATCCGTAATAAGCTAAGCAAAGAAGGTCGCTTTAGTGAGGAAGAAGCAAGCCAGCTCAGTCAAGGCGATTTACTCAAGCAGTTATTTTCTTCTGGGTTCTCTACCAAAGAAAACGCAGATGAAGATGGTGGACGCGGCGTTGGACTGGATATCATCAAAGCGCAAGTAAAAGACTACAATGGTAAGCTGAACGTAAATAGTGAGCTGGGTCAAATGACACGGTTTGTCATTACGTTACCTAAAGCTTAATTAAAAACAGTAACGATATTGTCAGGGACGACAAGCATTTCATTAAAGGTAATAGACAAGTTATGCATAAATTAATGATTGTTGATGATTCAAATATTATCAGAAACCGTATTCAGCGCGCATACGATTCAGGAAAGTTTATGCTGGTTGCAACAGCGACTAGCGGCGTTCAAGCCATTGAAAAATTTAACATCCATCGTCCTAACGTGATCACCATGGACTTGACCATGCCACAAATGGATGGTCTTGAATGTATCGAAAAAATCATTGCGATTGATCCTGATGTGCGTATTTTGGTCGTGTCAGCGTTGTCTGATAAGGCCACTGGCATCGAAGCTTTATCACTAGGTGCCAGCGGTTTCTTGTGCAAGCCTTTCTCAGAAGAGGAGCTCGTGGAGTCTTTGTATGAGCTGATGCAAGACTAATACCATTCATCGATTAAAGCAGATGTCATTATGAAAGAACAAAAGCTACAGATTTTTTTGAGTATTATTAGTAACTATTTTAATCAGTTTGGTGGCGAAGAGCTAATTGCTGACACCCCTTACTTATTAGAAAACAAACAGCCAAAAGTCCACGATTATACAGGTGTTATTGGTATATCAGGTGGACAAAAAGGCGTGGTGTATTTTTCGGCAACTCGTCAATTACTGTCTTCAATATTGGATAGCATGGGTGAAGCTGATAAGAGTGAGGAAAACTACATCGATTTGGCTGGTGAAGTTGCCAACACGATTTCGGGTAATGCGCGTAAAGAGTTCGGCTCTGAGTTTCACATCTCTGTGCCGTTTGTGTTCAAAGGCGCACCGCAAAGTATTGTGTTGCCGAACGATGAACGTTCTTTTATCATTCCCATCACTTGGCGCTCACAAGTTGGCGAGATTGTGGTTTGTTTGCAGGACTAATGCTGCTGCCACGTAATACAGATGGATATTAATATATTATGTTTAAAGTAGAAAAGTTGGGTGTGTTTCTAAGCTCGATCAATGCTTTTTTTGCACAGATCGACGGCTCAGAAGTATCTATCGATACCCCTTATTTGAACAACAATAAAACGGCGATTGGTTTTGATTATAGTGGTGTCATTAAGATATCAGGGCCTCTTGAAGGCTGTGTCTATGTCAGTGCACCAAGCGTAATGTTGCGAGAAGTGATAAATGTGATGGGTGAGCCTGACTCTTCGATCACGATGATGAAAGACTTGTTGGGTGAAATGGCCAATACTATCTCTGGTAATGCCCGTACAGAATTTGGTTCTGAATTCATTATCTCTACGCCGCAGATTGTTGAAAGCGCACCAAGTGTGTCTTACTTACCTAGAGATCGCCAAAGCTATATCACGCCATTCACATGGCGCGGTTACAAGGCTGTGATTGGTATCTGTATTGCATAATCTAATATGAAACCATTCATATAAAGTCTAAAGCCAGAAATAAAAAAGCGATACGAATGTGTCGCTTTTTTTATTGCACTACCGATCTACTGTATCTGTAACGCATTGAGGCACTATGAATAAACTGCTGGAGACTTTAAGTTATTATGTGATAAAATACAGCGCAGCTATTTTTATAGTTTAGATATAATTAGTTTAAACGCACAATGGCTTATTTTTGAAACCAACCAATGACACACACATCATGGCAAAAAATTGCTGGGTGTTTGGCGACTTGATTAATTTGCGAACCATTAGGGCTTTAGTAATAAAGACTAGTCAGTAGCAGATGCGTGTCGCCAAATAGGCTGTTTTTGTGATGTGGAGGCATAACCCAACCAATAGGATATATTATCATGGCTACAAAGAATCCAACCAAAATCGAAATGCGCGACTTACTACAAGCTGGCGCTCACTTTGGTCACCAAACACGTTTTTGGAACCCAAAAATGGGTCCATACATCTTTGGCGCACGTAACAAAATCCATATCATCAACTTAGAGCACACCGTAAAAGCGTTCAACGAAGCGTTGACTTACGTAAACGGCCTAGCTGCTAAGAAAAACAAAGTATTGTTTGTTGGTACTAAACGTGCTGCAAGCGGTATCGTACGTGAGCAGGCAGCTCGTGCTGGTATGCCATACGTTGACCATCGCTGGTTAGGTGGTATGTTGACTAACTGGAAAACACTACGCCAGTCAATCAACCGTCTAAAAGAGCTAGAAAAGCAATCAGAAGACGGTACTTTTGCGAAGTTAACCAAGCGTGAAGCGCTAGAGCGTACCCGCGATATGGAAAAACTTGAGCGTTCACTAGGCGGTATCAAAGACATGGGCGGCCTACCTGATGCTATCTTTGTTGTAGACGTAGATCACGAAGCCATCGCTATTAAAGAAGCCAAAAACCTAGGTATCCCAGTTATCGGTATCGTTGATACCAACTCTAGCCCAGACAACGTTGACTACATCATCCCAGCTAACGATGATGCTATCCGTGCTGTGACTTTGTACGTAACTTCTATGGCTGATGCTATCATCGCTGGTAAAGAATACGCACAAACTCAAGCTGGCGGTAAAGCTGAGCAAGCACCTGCTACTGAAGAAGCACCAGCTGCAGAAGAAGCTGCAACTCCAGCAGAGTAAATAGCTGAGTTAAAAAGTTTAACTTTGTAAGGATATCTTGATAGTGTGGCTATCAGCATCCATATAATGTTATGAACAGCGTATAAGCTCATAATAGGCATGATGTAGTTTTACTCGTCATGCCTTGTTATTGAATAGAGCATTATTAATGAGGCCGTTATACATAACCGAGTAGCTAATGGGCGAGTATTATCGTTCGTACTGGCTATAGCGCTATGTTTTTAAGATGTTATCTTTTTGACATCATTGATGGCTATATTAGTGATGACTCAAAATGAGCGGTCTTGCTAGATTTAAAGCAACATTAAGATATCGAATAGACATTAATTCCTCTTATACATAACTATACTAAGGTGACTCTTATGACAGAAGTAAAAGTATCTGCCAAAATGGTAAAAGAACTGCGTGACCGTACTGGTCTTGGCATGATGGAATGTAAAAAAGCGTTAGAAGAATCAAACGGTGATGTTGAAGTTGCCATTGATAACCTACGTAAATCTGGTCAAGCAAAAGCAGCTAAAAAAGCGGGTAACATCGCAGCGGACGGCGCTATCATCATCGCTCAAGGCGAAAACAAAGCATTCTTGTTAGAAGTTAACTGCCAAACTGACTTCGTTGCAAAAGACGACAGCTTCACTGCTTTTGCAGAAAAAGTGGCTAACGTTGCACTAGAAAACAACGTCACTGATGTTGCTGCCATCTCTGAATTGCCTTATGGTGATGGTCAGACGGTTGAAGAAGCACGTGTATCTTTGGTACAAAAAATCGGTGAGAACATTCAGGTTCGCCGTGTTGAAGTACTTGAAGGCGCTAACATCGCTGCATACCGTCATGGTCTACGTATTGGTGTAGTGGTTTCTTATGAAGGTGGCGACGCTGACACTGGCAAAAATCTTGCCATGCACATTGCAGCGTTCAACCCTGTTGCTGTCGATGATGAAGACGTTGCTGCTGATGTATTGGCACGCGAAAAAGACATCATCGAAGCCAAAGCAAAAGAGTCTGGCAAGCCTGACAACATCGTTGAAAAAATGATCGAAGGTGGCCTGCGTAAGTACCTAGACGAAGTAACTTTGCTACGTCAGCCATACGTTATGGACAATGACAAAAAAGTTGGTGATGTCCTAAAAGCTGAAGGCGTAAAAGTACTTGGTTTCAAACGTCTAGAAGTTGGTGAAGGCATTGAGAAGAAGCAAGAAGACTTCGCTGCTGAAGTTGCTGCAACTCAGGCTGCTAACAAGTAAGCACCAAGTAAGAATTAAGTCATATTGGAAAATACTGTGAGTGCTGATTCAGCGCTCACAGTTTATCTTTATAACTGATGACCTATTAAGATATAAAGCGTCCAAGCACAAAAAAGCCCGTTAAGAAATTAACGGGCTTTTTTGTGTCTGGCTTTTTAGGTCGCCGGTCTATTTCATTTCTAGCTTAGCTCTGGCTTAGCGTAAAGCATCATAAGCTGAGTTAGCATAGCTGGCACTATTCACATTATTGCTAGTGCCGTAACTGACGTTGCGTAACCCACTGTTAATGGTGCTACTGACTTGATTGCTGGCACTCATACTGGCGCCAGATAGCCCAGCATCATTCTTATACAAGCTATGATAACGGCTCATGACTCTTTGCACATAGTTACGGGTTTCTTTAAAAGGAGGAATACCGCCGTATTTATCGACATTACCTTCACCTGCATTGTAGCCAGCTACTGCATGTTCGACATTGTTATTGAAACGGCGCATGAGCCAAGCGATATATTTGGCTGAGCCTTCAATATTGTCTGCAGGGTTCCAAGGGTTACTTACATTAAAGCGACGAGCCGTCGCTGGCATTAACTGCATGAGGCCTTGCGCACCGACAGGTGAGCGAGCATTGGGATTGAAAGCAGATTCGGTATGCATCATTGCTTTCATAAGGGCAGGATCTACGCCATGACGTTCAGCAGAGGCGCGAATGTAGCTGTCGTAAGCATTACGGCTACCACTCTTGCTAGCGGCACTGCTACCATAGCCATTGCTACTATTAATGCCGTCATACATTTTAGAGTCTTTATAATAAGTGACTTTAACTTTCTTAGTGAATTTATCAAAATTGCCACTAGGATTGACGTTGGTCAGTAGTACTTGTCCAGCTTTGTCTTTATAGATATACATATTGCCAGCGTTGGCAGCAGTAGAAAAAGTCGAGAGGGCAATCGCACTTAATAAAATAGGAGACAAACAGCGAGTAATCAAAGTAGCAGTATTTATCATAGTGTTATCACTTTTTATCGAATAATAGCAAATTGTTTTGCCTATAGACGCGTCATTTTACGCGCTTAAGCGTTCATCGGGGTTGCAGGATTTTATAGCTCGTCATCGATATAGCCACCTAGCAAATACCACGTTTAACAAGAACCACTTGCAATAGATACAAAAAATAATAGTTGCTTACTATAACATATAATAACTTTTTACCGCATTAGATTGACAAAATAAGTTGTAAAATCAAATTTTTATCGTTAAACAAACTTAAATAAATCAAAGTGCTATATTTTTGAAGATTGTTAAATATCTATTTATATTGGATTACAGGCAAGCACTTTTTTGATGCGTACCTTATTTTAATTCTCTAAAATGCAAAGGTGATGACAATAGTTGGATGAGCCAAATGTCATGTCTATTAGTCTCGTTACTGAGTAAGCAATAACAATAAAAATAATGATTGAAATGATGAAACAGTGCTCAGTCATCTGTTAAAGCGGTAAGCAAAGTCAGTCTAGATGCCTAACGCACTGATAAATACAGGCACCCAAATAGCAGTCACTAAACCGTTGACTGCCAGTCCAAATGCCGCATATCGTCCTGCCGTATGGCTGATTTGCCACGCTTCTACTGTACCAAATGCGTGAGCCGCCAGTCCAAGTGCAAGACCTTTAGCTCGATCATCATTGATACCGCGAAACAAAAAACGGGCGACAGCGCCGCCAATGAGACCTGAGACGATGATGATCAGGTTCGCCAGTGCTAATGGCGCATTGATTAAATCGGCAACACTCAGGCCAATGGGAGTAGTCACAGAACGGGTAGCAAAAGCAAGTATGCTGTCGTGACTCAATGAAAATAGATAAGCCAATGACATGGGCAGTAGGGCACCAATGACACTAGCAATAACAACGATCAAAGAGAGCTTTTTGACAGGCAGTCCTTTAAAGTTCATTGCGGCTAGTGGTACCGCCAAAAGTACTGTGACATATCCTAATAGATGATCGAATATAGGCTTTGCCGCGCTGTAGTAGTTGTCATAATCCCATTGCAATAAAAATAAGAAGACCAGTACCAAAACGAGCGCGGTAATTACCATCGGTAACCATGATAATTTACGCGCTAACATACGTGCAATGACGTGTGCCGCCAAGGTTAGAAGTACGGCTGCTAAGGTCGCCATAAATACGCTGTCAAAAGTCATAATATCTCTCCGCAGCTTACGGCTGTTCCTTTTGCTGATTAGTCGTGCCGCTGTCGGCATTGGCATCTTGACTCAACCAGCGATTGGCCAGTAGCGCGAGTCCCCACATCGGTATGAGCGTGCTTACTATCATTGTGACCATCACACCCAACAGCTCATCTCCTAGCGCGAATAGCAGTAAGCCTGCACCCGCTGAGACGGGCAGAAATGCAAAACCACTATCGACGAGGAGGGTGTTACTGGCTTGAGTGAGCCAGTTAGGCAACCCTTTGAGCAATCGCCATATCATCAAGATAACAAACATCGCCACCAAGCCGACAATATTGGCGGCTTTTGCGATACCTGCCAACTGACAAAGAACCACAGCCGTCTCTCGGACAACGATAACCATGGTCAACGTTAAAATTAACGAAATCCATAGCGGGAGATGGGAGGAGTGAGCAGGCTTCATAAGCAGTGTGGCCAAGTCAGATATAGGTGATGAGTTTATAAAAACGAGCGGGCGATGGTATTAATGATATAACGTGAAAAATAATATTATTAACGCTGATAATAGACAGTAGTGACATTTCAACTTTTGAGTGGCGAGTATTACCTATCAATATTTGTTGAATGTATAACCGTTGATTATATAGAGAATAAGCTTACTAATAAAGCTTGTAGACACATTCAAAAAAATAGACGATATCGATTGATACCGTCTATGCTATTTTAACCTACTGTATAAAAGATTGCTGTCTAACAGTATGAATCAAAGGTTTACTTATCTATTGACGTCAACAATCGTTTTTCAGCAGCGACTATTTTTCAGAATCAGCGGTTTGTGAATTGAGCGCATTAAATTCGTCAAATGCTCTTTCTTCTTCTGCTATCATCGTCGGCTCTTCAACTTCATGTTCGTCGGGCTGCTCAAATTCCTCAAGTACTGGCATCAGCAATGTTGCTTGTGCAAGCGGTAATACATCGGTGGGCTTGAGATTGGCTTGTCCGAGTAGTTGTCTTAGTCTATCGCTTGGCAAGCGAATCGTCAAGCACTCATGGCCGCTATCATCATAGCTTTCTTTTTCAATAACACCAAGCTCGTACAAGGTATTTTTTAACTGTCCTGCATGATAGGGTAGCGTCAAATCAAAAGTGGTCAATGTGCCAGTTAGTAGCTGCTGCACGGCTAATGACAACTCTTCTATGCCTAAGTTCTCTCTAGAAGACACATAGACACGATTAGGTTGACCTTCGCTAGCATAACCAATACGTGCAGGCTCGTCAGTCAAATCAATCTTATTATAAACATTGAGTACCGGCACATCGTTATCAATTTCAGCCAGTACCTCTTTGACCGCCTGAATTTGCTCATGCATATCTTCACTAGAAGAATCGATGACGTGTAATAATAAGTCCGCCTCTAGCGTCTCTTCTAGCGTTGCATGAAAGGATTCAACCAATTCATGCGGCAGATGACGAACGAAACCGACGGTATCAACCAATACCACACGACCAACGCCTTGCCAGTCTAAGCGGCGTAGCGTTGGATCTAGAGTTGCAAACAGTTTATCAGCCGCATATATATTTTCATCGACTAAGCGATTAAATAAAGTGGATTTGCCCGCATTGGTATAACCAACCAGTGAGATAGTCGGTACGTCTGATTTTTGGCGGCGTGCCCGGCCCTGAGCACGAGTCTGTCTGACCTTCTCAATTCTACTTTTGAGCTGCATGACGCGCACTTGTAGCAAGCGACGATCGGTCTCAAGCTGGGTTTCGCCGGGGCCACGTAAGCCAATACCCCCTTTTTGACGTTCCAAATGCGTCCAACCACGGACCAAACGTGTCGATAAATGGTTTAGCTGAGCCAGCTCTACTTGTAGCTTACCTTCGTAAGTACGAGCCCGCTGAGCGAAAATGTCTAAAATCAAACCAGTACGATCCAGTACACGGCATTTCACCAGCGCTTCGATGTTACGCTCTTGTGAAGGCGACAAGCTGTGGTTAAACAGTACAATATCCGCATCATGCTCGCGCACCAGTTCTGCAATTTCCTCCGCTTTACCGCTACCAACGAAATACTTGGCGTCAGGGCGTGCACGTGAGCCTGTGACCAGTGCCAAACGATCGGCACCTGCTGAATCCGCCAACAATTCAAACTCATTGAGATCATCAGGATCTTGAATTTGGCGAATATCTAAATGTACTAAAATGGCGCGCTCGCCACCTTCATGTCTTTCAAAATAATCCAAAGAGTATCACCTATTTAATAAAGTAAATATATCGCTATTATCAGTTCAGTATACTTTGATATAGCGTTCATATGATTGTCTATATGTGGTCTTATCACTTGATGTTAAAGGGTATGAGCACAATTAACGATGGTTTTATGTTACAGCGATGACTGGGATTAATTTTTTATAAATCTGCTTTATTGCCCGTTTGTATAAAAGTGAGCAGCCACTGAATGGATACCCTATCACTGAGCGTATGAACTTTGTTATACTGGGCTCGTTTTTTTGACTATTAAACACCCGTTATTTAATCATGAGGGCGAAGATGAGCCGAGCTAAATCAAGCTTTTCACTCAGACGACAGTTGGGGCGCGGTAAGCAAATTGCTGGCATGACCACCACCATCGCTGGTGGTATGCGTGCCGCTCAACGCATTGGGGCATTCAAGCAGCCACCGCGCGAAAAACTACCACGCTATATTCAAACGTTTTGTCGCAAGATGGCAGGCTCATTTGGGGTCAAGGTCGTTGAGGTGGAGCCTGTAGAGCAACATCACGGCTTGTGGGTGTCAAACCATGTGTCATGGATGGATATTCCTGTCGTTGGTACCGTGAGTCCAGCGTTTTTTTTATCCAAAGCTGAGATTGGTGAGTGGCCTGTGTTTGGCAAGCTCGCGCATGCGGCAGGCACACTTTTCATCGAGCGCGGCTCCGGTGATGCAGGCTCCGTATCCTCACAAATAGCTGATTTCTTAGCCAAAGGTTTTTCGGTGATTTTCTTCCCTGAGGCGACCACCACTAGTGGCAAAAAAATCAAGCGTATTCATGGGACATTGCTCCAGTCAGCGATAGATGCTGACGTGCCTATCAGACCCATTGTTATCGCTTATGTCGATAAAGATGGCACGCTTAGCGACGCGCTGCCATACTATGGCAAGATGACAATGAAGGACAGCATGAAAAAAGTGCTCGATAGCAAAGATGTCACTGCGTATGTATTGCCACTGGCGCCGCTAGATCCAAAAGGCTGTACCAAAAGTGAGCTGACTAATTTGTTGCAAGCACGTATGCAAGAAGGGTTGGCAGAACTGCATTCACGAGTACTTCGTGTACCCGTTGAAGATTGATTATTTATAGCTAAGCCAGTTTAGTTAATAAAAAGGCGCAAATCGCGAGTTATATGACTGCGATTTGCGCCTTTTTTGTGTCTATAATAAATGCAGGTGTAGCAATTTATAGACCGCTGATCTAGATCGAATTAAGGGGATGGATTGGGATGTTGTGTGTGTACCGCTTCAATCGCTTCCAATACATCTGCTGTTAGCTCCACATTGACACTATCAATGTTTGACTTGAGCTGTTCGGTTGTCGTCGCGCCAATGATATTGCTGGTGACAAAGTGACGTGAATTGACAAAAGCCAATGACATTTGCGCCATGTCCAGTCCAGCATCAGCGGCGATCTTTGCATATTGCTCGGTCGCTGATACCGCTTGCTCATTGGTATAACGGGCAAAGCGATCATACATCGTCAAGCGTGCGCCATCTGGACGCTTGCCATCGAGATATTTACCAGACAATACGCCAAAACCAAGTGGCGAGTAAGCAAGTAGCCCCACGTTTTCGCGATGGGCAATCTCAGCCATACCAACTTCGTATAAACGGTTTAATAGGCTATATGGGTTTTGCACCGTGATAGGCGCGATCAAGCCATTTTTGTCCGCTTCCCATAGATAGCGCATGAGTCCCCACGCCGTATCGTTTGATAAACCATAAGCACGAATGCGACCTTTTTTGATCTCATCATTTAAGGCCTGAATGGTCTCTAGAAAGGGTGTTAAGTCATCTACTGCCTGTGCTGCCATGTCCTCTGTATAGCCGCGCTGACCAAAAAAGTTTGTGTTACGCTCAGGCCAATGCAGCTGATAAATATCGATATAATCGCTTTGCAAGCGCTCAAGGTTGCTATCGATCGCGCTACTGATATGCTCAGCATTGAAGCGTGTTTGACCATCACGCAAAAAATCCATCGGTGATATTTTGCTGGCAAGGATGACTTTGTCACGCTGTTTGGTTTTATCAAACCAAGTACCCATGAATCGTTCGGTATCACCTTGTCTGTCTTTATCTGGTGGTGATGGATACATCTCTGCTGTATCCCAAAAGTTGACGCCCTCAGAGAGTGCCATATCCATCTGGGCGTGTGCCTCAGCCTCGGTGTTTTGCTGTCCCCAAGTCATCGTACCTAGACAGATCTTAGATACTTTTTCATCGAATTGCGGTAACGTTGTATATTGCATTCGATTGTCCTTTCTCGTTTTTTTATTGTGGATTGTGCGTTTGGACAACTACATAAGTTGTATACCAGTGACGCCAGGTGGTGTGACCTTAAAGATTTTTACTTTAAATAATACGTCTTGCCCAGCCAGCGGATGATTGAAGTCGACTTCGACTTGGTCATCATCAATGGCACTGATCGTACCGGGCAAGGTGTTTTTGCCTTTGTCTTCGAATTCAACCATCATACCGACTTCTGGATTGTCAGCGACGAGCGCAAATTGAGTACGGCTAAAATGTTGGATGTTTTCAGGATTCCACTCACCAAATGCTTGCTCTGGCTCAAGGTGAGCTGTGCGCGTGTCGCCTGCGCGTAGATTCATAAGTACCTGCTCAAACCCTGGCAACAAGCTTTCATCGCCGATAGTCAAAGATACGGGCGCATCACGACTAAACGTTGAGTCAATGACCGTGCCGTTTTCTAGTGATACTTCAAAGTGTAGGCTAACAAGGCTACCAAAGGTGATGCGCGTGTCTTCATTTGGATTAATAAATTGAGATTGAGTCATAATAAAAAACCATCGGTTGCTGGAATAAAAGAATAAAGAATCTGAATGCCGTATTATAGTGTAAGAAATGATAAGCCATCTGCGATTAGATGTAAGCGTCAATAATGTAACGCATATGGTGTACTATAACTGGCAATTCTAAAAGATATGAGGTGTCGGTGGTGAATAAACAACAAGGCACTGTCAAAAAATGGCAGGACGATAAAGGGTTTGGCTTTATTGAAACTCAAAACGGTGACTCTGTCTTTTTTCATGTGAGTGAATTTAAAGCACGCCGTCGTCCTGAGGTTGGCGAACAAGTGGTATTCACCATGGGACGAGACAATCAAGGGCGCTTGCGGGCAACAGAAGTACAAGAGCTGTACTTTGTACAACAAAAAATGGCACAAAAAAATCAGCAAATCCGTCAGCGCAACCAAAAAAGTAGCCATCAGGCAGAGTTTGAAGCAGGACAAAAGAAACGCTCGTTTCTTGGACTGGCTTTTTATGGTGTCTTAATTTTATTAGCAGCAACCGATAAATTAAGCTGGCTGGTGGTCGGCTGGTATGCTGCACTAGGGTTAGTCACTTATATAATGTATGCCAAAGACAAAGCTGCTGCCCAAAGTAGCGACTGGCGTACACCTGAGTTTACATTACACGTGCTGAGCGCGCTTGGCGGTTGGGTAGGGGCGTTATTGGCTCAGACGTATCTGCGGCACAAATCACAAAAGCCTGAGTTTCGAGTGACTTATTATTTGACCGTTGTTGTGAACATGGCAGGTTTGTTGTTTTTATTGGCAGGTGGTGGGTTAGAGACTGTGACTGATGTATTATCAGAGTTGCTATAAATGAGAACTAAGACATACATATGGATAATGTGATTATGAATACGTCAGGCTTCGTTGGTGGCACATTGGTGCATACCAATAGAGGATTAGTACCGATCAAAGATATTAAAGTCGGGGATATGGTTTTATCTAGAGATCAACACAACGCGGAAGGTGAGCTAGTCTATAAGCCAGTACTTCATACTATAGTCACAAAAGATATGCCTGTGTTTTTTGCTACCTTTACACCTGAGTCTGTAGACGACTTACCATTCGAACAACTAACTGATCATAACCTTTATGTGGATTTGTTATGTACCGCAAACCATCCGTTTTGGGAGAGAGATATAGGATGGAAAACTGCTGCAGAGTTGAGTAGAGGTAACATTACTGTTTTAAAAAATAACGAATCTGCATTCTTTGAAGGAGGTAGTGAAGAAGGGGGAATTGAAGTTGTATTCAAAACTGATAAAAATGCGGTTGGTTTTATTCCTAATTTTTATGATCAATCAAACAACGGACGATTTGTTGACTTAGAAACAGGGCGTACTTTATATTTTGGAAGTTATGCCCCAGTATTTGAAAAGCTTTTCGTGGAAGATTCGGGGTGGAAACAACGACTATTAGAGCAAACCCCAGTAGAGTTAAGAGACAATGCCGAGTTTTATAACTTCCGTACAGGCTTTTGGCAAGATGATGCAGGTATCGACTGGGCAGAGGGGGAAGGGCCAGTTACCACTACGGTATATAACATTGAGGTAGCAGATACTGATACTTACTTTGTCGGTGAGCAGGGGTTGTGGGTGAATGGTGATAATCCTGACAAGACATAATTTTGGCGAATGAATAATATGAATAAAGATTTTTCAGGTTTCACTGCCGGCACCTTAGTACATACAGAAACAGGACTAGTACCAATAGAACAACTAAAAATTGGCGATAAAGTACTTTCAAAAGCAGCTAATGGTTTAGGTGAACTGATATATAAAGCAGTAACGAATACTATGGTTACTGAAAGTGTATTGGTGAAGCTATTAGAATTATCGATTGCAATTGATTCTTCATTACCCATGAAAGAACAAATTGAACTTCAGAGGTTAGTCGATGATCAACCTTCAACTCGATTATTGATAACAGAGAATCATCCATTATGGGTATATGACAAGCAATGGATAAATGCTAAAGAGGTAAAATCTCAAGATATTTTAATTAACAAAGACTTGATTAAATATTCGGCTGAGTCTGGCAATAATTCCTATGACACTACATCATTAAGACAAATTTATAGAACGGATAGATCGAATATTGGTTTCGTACCAAAATTCGATGAAGACATTCCTGCTCAATATGGCAGTCTAATTGATTTAACAACAGGCGAGGAGCTTCAGAATAGTGTCACTTATCAAGCAGTGACAGACAAGTTATATGAGCATGATGAGGAGTGGAAACAACGTCTATTAGAACAAACGCCAGAAGCTGATCGAGAAGGTGCAGAGTTCTTTGGTTTTCGTCAAGGTGAATGGAAAGATCCTGATACTATAGATTGGGTAGAGGGCGAAGGTCCTCTTACTATGACGGTATATAACATTGAGGTAGCAGATACTCATACTTACTTTGTCGGTGAGCAGGGGTTGTGGGTGAATGGCAATAATCCTGACAAGACATAATTTTAGCGAATGAATAATATGGATAAAGATTTTTCAGGTTTCACTGCTGGCACTTTAGTACATACAGAAACAGGACTAGTACCAATAGAGCAACTAGAAATTGGAGATAAAGTGTTGTCTAAGGCAGCTGATGGTTTGGGTGATCTGGTTTACAAGAGGATAACTCGGACGACAACTAATGATGCATCAATTTTCATGATGTATTTTAATACTTATGTAAATCCACAATTGAATTTGGCAGATAGAGTTAATCTAAGACGTAAGTTAAAGAAACAACAGATATTGCCTGAACCTCTATTAATGACAGCAGATCATCCCTTTTGGACACAAAACAGAGGTTGGGTGAGAGCAGATAAATTGAACGCTCAAGATATCTTAGTGACTAAGGATAATACTTATTTTACAACTGATAGTGGAGGTGGGTATGACTATAGATATGAAGGCATAATACCTATGTATCATGCAAATAAAAAAGGATATGCTTATCAGGTAAGCTTTGGTGATGAAACAGGCGAACTCAAAGGATCATACGTTAATTTATTAACAGGAAGGTATGAACTTTATACAGATCCAGCACCAACATGGATAAATAAATTGTGGCAAGCTGACTCAGAATGGGAGCAACGCCTATTAGAAAAAACACCTAAAGATGAACGTGAACATGCTGAGTTCTTTGGTTTTCGTCAAGGTGAATGGAAAGATCCTAATACTATAGATTGGGCAGAAGGCGAAGGTCCTCTTACTATGACGGTATATAACATCGAGGTCGAAGACACACATACTTACTTTGTCGGTGAGCAGGGGTTGTGGGTGAATGAATAGAGATTGTGCAGATAGGTCAAATTAACATATATATTCAATCGTCAAAAACAGACAAAAAAAGGTGGGTTACGACTGCGTAACCCACCTTTTTAATTTATCAATTAAATTAATATCTCTAACTATAGACGGTTATGACCGTGGCATTTCACGCTTCTTTTCCAAAAACAGCATATCGATGACAATCAGTACAACACCGAGAGAAATCCCAATATCTGCGATATTAAAAATGGGATAATGCCAGACATCAGCATAGTGCACATGGATAAAGTCAATCACATGACCATGTAGTAAGCGATCGATCAAATTACCAAGCGCACCGCCCAATACCATGGCAAGTCCAAGCGAGAGTAGCGTAGCTTTACGAGGCGCTTTGAGTAAATAGATGATTAGAAACAGCGACATGAGTAATGCCAGCCCTGAAAAAAACCACTTCTGCCAGCCGCCAGCATCTGCCAAAAAACTAAATGCCGCCCCGTAATTATAAGCAAGTGTCCAGTTGAGAAATGGCTCAATCACGGGCACTGGATCATGAAAGGTCAGCTTGGTTTCTGCCAGCCACTTGGTCCACTGATCTATGACAATGATAATCAGCGCCAGTGCATACCACATAAAAGCACGAGTACCATTGGCCACCAGTTTTGGTGTCTTCTTTGTTGACTTGCTCAGGCGGCCTCTAGGCGTGGTTGAGCTACCTGTGGTCGCATGAGCAGGCTTGGGCGAATGATCAACCTCAACCTGCGAGTCATGCGGGCTTTCAGATGAATCCGTTGGGTTAGGCATAATGACGTACCTCGCCGTCACCACTGACGTTGGTCACGCAGCGCGCGCATAGTTCAGGGTGTGCGCTATCTGTGCCGATATCATCACGGATGTGCCAGCAGCGTACGCATTTAGTACCAGTGGCAGCGCTAACTTGTACCACTAAGTCGATAACTTCATCTGTACTCTCTGCGGTCGTATCGTCTGTCTGCTTGGACTCAGTAGGTGCTTCGCTCATTGGCTTTAGTTCTGCGTTGCTAGTGATGAGTACAAAACGAAGCTCTTCATCAAGCTTGGCTAGACTTTCATACATGGCACCGTCAGCGTATAGGCTCACATCGGCAGATAAGTTGGCATTGATGATTTTTTCACCACGTGCGGTTTCGATATGCTTGTTTACCATGTCTTTGGCGAACATAATACGCTGCCAGTCATCATTGCTGATAGCACTTAGCTCAAACGCTGGGAACTCGTACCACTCTTGGGTAAACACGTAGCCGCCTTTATCAGCCTCACGTTGGTTCAGTACTTCCCATGCCTCTTGCGCCGTGAATGATAAGATCGGTGTGATCCAGCGAATCAGCGCATGAGCAATATGGTAGATTGCCGTCTGGGCAGAGCGGCGCGGCTGACCGTCTTTTTGGGTGGTGTACTGACGGTCTTTGATGATGTCTAAATAAAAACTGCCCAAGTCTTGCGAGCAAAACGCGGTCACGTGCTGGGTGACTTGGTGAAAGTCCATCGCATCATAGGCACTGATGATTTGCGCTTGTACGGTTTGCGCGCGCTCAATGATGAATTTATCAAGACTGACCAGCTCGTCCATCGGTACACTGTCGGTTGCAGGATTTAAGTCATCAGTATTGGCCAGTAAGAAGCGCAAGGTGTTACGAATACGGCGATACATATCGATCGCGCCTTTAAACACCGTCTTACCTGCGCTCATCTCATAACGATAATCGCTAGACGCAATCCACAGACGCAACATGTCCGCGCCCGTTTTGTTGATCTCTTCTTGCGGCGTGATGATATTACCCAATGACTTACTCATCTTACGACCGTTTTCATCGACCACAAAACCATGGGTCAGTACTTGCTTAAACGGTGGGCGCTCATACATGGCCTCTGACGTCAGTAATGACGTTTGGAACCAGCCGCGATGTTGATCAGAACCTTCTAAATACATGTCAGCAGGATTGGTCAGCTCATCGCGTTGCTCAAGTACGGCGAAATGCGTCGTGCCTGAGTCAAACCACACGTCCAATGTGTCCGTTGCTTTGTCATAATCAGCCGCTTCGCTACCTAAGAAGTCCTCGCAGCTGGCGTCAAACCACGCTTCAACACCGCCCTCAGCGATTTTTTGCGCCGCAGTTTCCATCAGCTCAAGCGTATTTGGATGTAGCTCGCCTGTTTCTTTGTGCGTAAAGAACGTAATCGGCACGCCCCACGTACGCTGACGTGAGATACACCAGTCAGGGCGACCATTCATCATCGCTTCGATTCGGTTCTGCCCCCATGCAGGTGTCCAGTTGACCGATGGAATATCAGCAAGGGCGCGAGCACGTAGACCTTGGGTTTCCATATTGATAAACCACTGCGGCGTGGCGCGGAAGATAATCGGTGACTTATGACGCCAGCAATGTGGATAGCTGTGTTCAATTTTGGTATGGCTGATTAGATGGCCATTGTCATGTAGGGCAGCGATGATTTTTGGATTGGCTTTATAGATGTGCTCGCCTGCGAAGATCGCTGCGCTGTCTAGATAAACGCCCGTACCGCTCACTGGGTTTTCCACTGGTAAGTTGTATTTTAGACCAACGATATAATCGTCGAGACCATGACCGGGTGCAGTATGTACCAAACCAGTACCACTATCGGTAGTCACATGATCGCCTAGGATAATCGGCACTTGGCGGTCTTCAATCAATGGATGCTGAGCGCTCAATCCTTCAAGCTCACTGCCTGATACGGTCGCGAGGACGCCTTTATTCTCAAGGCTGAGCGCGGTCATTGCAGCGTTAACAAGGTCAGTGGCCAGTAACAAGTTACCCTTTGAAGTCGCGACCACACTGTAGTCATGCTCAGGATGGACTGAGATGGCTTGGTTGGCAGGTAGTGTCCATGGGGTGGTGGTCCAGATGACCGCAGCGATGGTATCGTCGATGGCTGCCATGGCATCGAGCTTGTCCGTACCCAATACATCAAAGCTCACATAGATGGCGTCAGAGACTTTGTCTTGGTATTCCACTTCGGCTTCTGCTAGAGCAGAGCCACAATCCAAGCACCAGTTCACTGGCTTCATGCCGCGCGTTACGTGACCATTTTCATGAATTTTTGCCAGCGCGCGCACGATGTTGGCTTCCTGCGCAAAGTTCATGGTCAGATAAGGGTTGTCCCAATCGCCAAACACGCCCAAACGTTTAAAATCGGCCTTTTGCAACTCAATTTGGGTACTGGCGTATTCGCGGCATAAACCACGGAATTCGGTAGCAGACACTTTTTGACCGACTTTGCCGACTTTGGCTTCGACTTTTTGTTCGATTGGCAGACCATGACAATCCCAACCAGGGACATAAGGCGCATCAAATCCTGATAAGGTTTTTGATTTGACAATAATGTCTTTTAGTACTTTGTTGACCGCGTGACCCAAGTGAATCTGACCGTTGGCGTATGGAGGGCCATCGTGCAAAATATACTTAGTCGCACCAGCACGCGCCTGACGAATTTTACCGTACACGTCATCTGCTTCCCAAGCAGCTAACCAATCTGGCTCGCGCTTGGCAAGGTTTGCGCGCATCGCAAATGGCGTATCCGCAAGGTTCAGCGTGTCTTTGTAATCTTGGCTTGGTGTGTCAGTGCTTTTATCAGTCATAGAAGGTATCTTTTTAAAAGGTAGGTTTGTGTGTCGGTTAAAACCGGCTACAAGGCTCGATGTTCAACGTATTTCAATATAGTGCTGAGGTTAATGCTGTGTCGATAATACTTAATTACTAATAATAGTAGGTATATTGCTCATCATAGTCGGTTTATCAACCGCCATGTCAATAAATACCCATTGTTGCTCATTAGTCTGCAAATAGTTACGTCAATAATAAATGGTAACGAGACGATTGCAACATAAAATATGCTAGTAAAAATAATTCAAAAAAATATTTAGATCGGCAGCTATTATATGACAAAAAGAGTAGGGTAAAAAGAGCTGAGCAATTTCATCCTCATTTTGACCAATATCAACTGTTTATCTACGTTGCATGTCGTTGATGAGAGTATAACGATGACCTCTTCGCAAGATAATTTATTAAAAAATAAAGTCAGGTTCAGCCGCTAAAAAACCGATGCTAACCATAAGCGCAGTTTTAACGACCATAGTGGCTGAATACCTGTTAGCCCTTGTGTCATCTTGCCATTCTCTAATACCACATAGGATGGTGTGACTTGTCCTTGCCAATCCGCAAAGATATCACCTTCTTGGTCGTTTATGGTGGTAAAGCCAAACTGATGCTGATCGAGGTAGCTGCGTAGCGCTTGATTTGAGCCTGACTGCACAGCGATAGTGATGACAGCATGATCGTTTGTCGCTGCTAGCCTATTTATCGTTGGCGATGTGACGCTACAGACCGAGCACCATGTCCCCCAAAAATATATCAGTGTTGGCTGCTGGCGACTCAGCTCGGCCAAATCCACCGGTTGCCCTTGATAGTCCATTAATTGCAATTGCGGATCGGCTGGCATGACAGGCTGTCGCCACCAGTTGACCACACTATAAATCGCCAAAAATATCACCCCATAGAGCAGTGCTGTCTTAAGCACAGACAGGATGCGCTGTTTGGGTGTTTTTTTCGGTTTTTCGAGGGTTTTGTCGATGCCAATATCAGTCGTCATAGGGGCTGCTTTTATACTTTTATGTGTTGATAGATAAAAATAAACGGCTGATGATGCAGCCGTTTATTGGATTAAAAAGTCAGTAGGGAGTTATAGCAGATACGTTATTATGGCTTTTGCGCACGATTCTGCAATGGATCACCAGTAAGCACACTGCCTGAGTTTTCGCGGCGTTCTTCGTCACTTAATTTGCTTGCAGGAACTTTGGATTTACGTTTCCATTTTAAACTGAATAAGTCATCACGGCGGTCAATCAGGTTGTGCACTGAGCCTTCGTGACGAACGTGAGTCAGCTTATCTAAGTTGACATCAGAGAAGAAAATCATCTCGGTATTGGGCGTGGTCTCTGCCATGATGGCATCATGCGGGAATGCAAAATCTGACGGTGAAAAAATAGACGACTGCGCGTACTGAATATCCAAGCTCTCAACCTGCGGTAAGTTGCCCACCGAACCACAAATCATCACATAGCATTCGTTTTCAATCGCGCGGGCTTGAGCACAATGGCGTACACGCAAATAGCCGTTTTTGGTATCTGTCCAGAAAGGCACGAACAAAATATCCATATCATCAAGTGCTAACAGGCGTGCAAGTTCAGGAAACTCAACGTCATAACAGACCAAAATACCAATACGCCCCGCATCGGTGTCAAAGACCTGTACTTTATCGCCACCTTCAATGACCCACGCGCTACGCTCATGCGGGGTGATATGAATTTTGCGTTGCTCTTCAACCGTACCATCACGGCGGCACAGATAGCTGACATTGTACAAGGTATCGTCTTCGTCTAATAAAGGCATAGAGCCTGTAATGACATTGACGTTGTAACTGACGGCCAAATGCGAAATTTCATTTTTAAACCACTCGGTATAATCGGCCAAAAAGCGAATGGCGATGTTTTGGTCAGTAGACTCGCACAAGCCCATCAGCGGCGCGTTAAAAAACTCAGGTAGACAAGCAAAGTCAGAGTTATAATCGGCCATCACATCGACAAAGAACTCCACTTGCTGGAGCAGTTCTTCTGGCGACTCGACCTCACGCATCTGCCACTGAATACCACCGATACGCACCTCAGATTTACGCGTATTGGGCTTATAGTCTTTTGGCTCATAATAGATATTTGACCACTCAAGCAAGGTGGCAAACCCTTTAGATTGTTTGTCATCTGGTAGGTAAGCGGTCAAGATACGCTTGACGATAAACCCGTTTGACAACTGAAAAGACAATGCAGGGTCGTGAATTTCGCGGCTCTCAACAGCGTCAATATATTCGCCTGGGCTTAAGTCTTGATGGTTATGGTAGTTAGGAATGCGGCCACCCGCCAAAATCGCGCGGAAGTTGAGCTGACGACACAGCTCTTTGCGTGCGTCATAGAGACGGCGACCGAGACGATAGCCACGATATTCAGGGTCGATCAATGCGTCTAGACCATAGATGGCATCGCCTTCAGGATTGTCTCTAATGATTTCTTTTTGCCCGATCAAATCATCATAGGTATGCGGGTTAGAAAATTTGGCATAATCAACACGCATGGACAGTACAATACCAATTAATTGATCATGGTCAAACAGCGCAATCTGCCCTTCAGGAAAGGCGTCTATGAGCGTATGAATGGTGTTTTTTGACCACGCGCCGCCTAGGTTGACGTAGACACGATCCATCAAGGCTTTTAACTGGGGGTAGTCTTTTTTCTTGATCTCAGCGATCGTGAGATGAAAGTCATCTGTTTTTTCGATTTTACTCATGATATTCCTATATTAAATCTCTACTAAATTTGAGTATGCGTAATGCAATGATCCTAAGCACTCGATTTTGTCAATTTTTATGAAAAAAAACCAATAAGAATATTCCAGTAGTCAGATATAGCCTTTACAATAATTATTACCCTATTTACAATGGGTTATAGCAATATTTTATGCCATGTTACTCAGTGTATTTGAGGTTTATTATGACTGATATAGAGGAATAAACCTTAGTAATCATTGCCTGCCGTATCACTTGGTTTTTTATTGGATTGTTAATAACGAAATACAGGGTTGTCCAATGCCTTTACAACGGCGACTGTTTTGCTATTTATTATCTAAATATAAAATCTAAGTAATATCTATCAGTATCATTCATTTTGCTTGCTATGATAGCAAGCTATATAAGTAATAATAGTCTCACGTAGTAATTATTTGCTACGTTTTTGTGAGTCTGCAGCTTTATCTACTTCAGGCATAGTATCGTCTTGCTTGTTTCATTTGGCCGGCGTTATCGGCTTTTAGGATTATTTTATTATGCCCTTAACTCGTAGTAATAGAATCAAGCAATGGGATGCAATACAAGAGTCAGCACTGGTTCAATTGGTCTATGTCAGTACGTTGACCATTGCGTCACGCCTAAACACCTCTATATTTGAGGATATAGAGGCCCATGCTCGCGATTATAATGAGCAGCATGGTATTACTGGTACATTATGTTATGGCAATGGTCAGTTTTTGCAGTGCATCGAAGGCGAAAAAAGACATGTCTTTGCGCTACAAGAACGTATCTTTGCTGATAGTCGTCACAAAAATATCGAAGTGCTTTTACTACAAGAGATTGATCATCGCAGCTTCTCAGACTGGCGCATGCGTCTGCTGTTTTTGGAGCGCTGGCTATGGTCGCCTGCCACCAAAGAACAAGCAGCGCAGTTGTCACTATTTCTACCGTTTGCGCCGCACGGTTGGTCACCTGATCGTACTGAGCAATTTTTGCAAATTATCAAAAATTTCGATACCCAGCCACATATCAAGGCAGCGGGCATTACTTACAATGCGCTAGGCAATATGTTCCGCCATATGGCGGCACCGCATCAAGCCTTTTTGATTGTCCAAGGGTTTCTTAGTATCTTGCTGGTAGTGGGGTTGATGTTGCTATACTGGTAAACCATGTACCTTTACAAACGATGATCTGATGAATAAAAAAAGACGCTAGCCTATGGGTTAGCGTCTTTTTTTTTGAGATAAATCATTAGCCTACCAATCACATATCAAAAATCTTACCACGATTCATAATATTATTAGGGTCAAAAACTTTCTTGACCTCTCGCAAATAATTAATCTCCGTCTCACTGCGGCTGTATTGCAGATACGGCTTCTTCGTCATACCCACCCCATGCTCAGCCGAGACCGACCCACCATATTTTTGTACCGTCTCAAACACGTATTTATTGACAATTTGACACTCACTAAAAAAATCATCCTTACTCATGTTCTCAGGCTTTAGAATATTGAGATGCAAGTTGCCATCGCCGATATGACCAAACCAGCACACCTCAAAGTCAGGATAATTGCTACTGACAATCGCATCAATCTCAGCGATAAACTCCGGTACATAGCTGATGAGTACCGACACATCGTTCTTATAAGGGGTAAACACCGAGATCGTCTCTGAGATGTACTCGCGCAGCTTCCACAGCTCAGCCGCCTGACTAAGGCTTTGGCTCATCACCCCATCAACCACCCAGCCCTCTTCCATGCACTGCTCAAAGATGGCCATGGCTTTTTCCATGATGGGCTCATAAGGCGCTTCAAACTCTAATAAGGTATAAAACTTGGTACGTGATTCAAACGGCTCTTGTACTTGACCATGTGCCATGAGCTTATCAACCGCTACATCATCAAAGAATTCAAAGGCAGTCAAATCAATCTGGGCTTGAAAGGCAGAGAGCACATTCATGACGTCACTAAAGTTGTCCATACCCAGAACCATGACATTGAGGTCTTGTGGCTGACGCTCAAGTTTGATTTGCGCGTGAGTGACAAGACCTAAGGTTCCCTCAGCACCGATAAACAGTTGACGCAAGTCGTAACCCGTGGCGTTTTTGACCATACCGCGGTTGAGGTGCAAGATATCCCCTTTACCCGTAACGACCGTTAGTCCCATGATCCATTGACGGGTCATGCCGTAGCGGATGACTTTGATGCCGCCAGCATTGGTACCGATGTTACCACCCATTTGACTAGAGCCTGCTGAGGCAAAGTCGACAGGATAGTAGAGATCTTTTGATTCGGCGAACTGTTGTAGCTGTTCGGTGACAACGCCTGCTTCAATCCCGACCATGCGGTCCGCTGGATAGAACTGTCCAATCTGGTTCATTTTATCCATGCTGACAACGATCTCGCCATTGGCAGCAACCGCGCCTGCTGAGAGTCCGGTACGACCACCACTAGGGGTGAGGACGACGTTGTGTTCATTAGCCAGTAGGACAATGGCTTGGACTTGTTCGGTGGTCTTTGGGAAGACGATGGCGGCGGCGGCGGCGGCGAAGTGTTTGGTCCAGTCTTTGCCCCAGTGCTCTAAGCTCTCAGCGTCGGTTTTGATTTGGCTGAGGTCAAATTGATGAGTGTCAGTCAGCGTGCTTAGGATCGTTTGCACAGCGTTGGTATGGGTTTGGGAGGTGAACTGTTCGGTAGTTAGCGTCATGGTCAAATCTCAATATTAGCGTAAGCACGATGTTGGGACTGTTTATTATATAGCGAAATGACTATAAATTCAGTGAGGAGTCGGCTCGTGATGGCAATAAGTGGGTGATAGTTTCTAAATAAAAAATGAGACAAATAATAAAAAGTGGTTTGTTTGATTTCAAATCGAATGATTCACTATAGCATAAAAATTTTTCAGGCTTGATAATCAATAATTCATCTAATCTGCTAACATCGGCGTCAAATTTTGTGTAAGATATCTGGACTGTTTTCGTTTCATCCATCACAGATTATCCGACAGATAATCTTATAAAACAAATATAGGACAGTTCTCATATGGCGCTATCACTACAAAAAGACAAAATCCGGTTTTTATTGCTTGAAGGTCTACATGACAATGCCCTAAAAGTATTGGAGGATGCTGGTTATCACAACATCGAGAATATCAGTCACGCGTTAGACAAAGAAGAGCTGATCGAAAAGATCAAAGATGCTCACTTTATCGGTATTCGTTCGCGTACTCAATTGACGCGCGATGTACTTGAGCATGCAAACAAACTTATCGGCATTGGGTGCTTTTGTATTGGTACCAACCAAGTCGATCTAGATGCCGCTCGTGACTTAGGTATTCCTGTCTTTAACGCGCCATTCTCGAACACCCGTTCGGTAGCTGAGCTGGTATTGGCTGAAGCGATTATGCTGTATCGCGGTATCCCTGAAAAGAACGCAACTGTACATCGCGGCGGCTGGGGTAAGTCTGCGACTAACTCACATGAAGTGCGCGGCAAGACTATCGGTATCGTCGGTTATGGTTCTATTGGATCGCAGTTGTCTGTGCTCGCAGAAAGCTTTGGTATGAAAGTCATCTATCATGATGCTGTGACCAAATTGCCACTAGGTAATGCGGTACAAGTTGGTAGCTTAGAAGAGTTACTATCAATGGCTGATATCGTGACGTTGCATGTGCCTGATGTGCCAAGCACGCGCTATATGATGAAAGCTGAGCAGTTCGCTCAGATGAAAGAAGGCAGCTACTTTATTAATGCGGCTCGCGGTACGTGTGTCGAGATTGATGATCTGGCGGATGCGCTTGAGTCTGGTAAAATCTTGGGCGCGGCTATCGATGTGTTCCCAAAAGAGCCAAAATCAGCTGACGAAGAGTTTGAGTCACCACTACGTAAGTTTGATAATGTGATTTTGACGCCGCATATCGGTGGGTCAACGCAAGAAGCGCAAGCTAATATCGGCCTTGAAGTCGCTGATAAGTTTGTTAGATACTCTGACCAAGGTGATACGGCGACGGCGGTGAATTTCCCAGAAGTTTCTATTCCGTTCAAAGAAAACTCGCATCGTCTGCTACACATTCACAAAAACGTCCCAGGCGTACTGTCTCAGATCAACCGTCTGTTTGCAGAAGCAGGGATTAACATTCTAGCACAGAGCCTGATGACAGAAGGCGATGTCGGTTATCTAGTCATGGACGTTGACTACAACGATTCGACTGCTGCACTCGATCAACTAAAAGATGTAGAAGAGACTATCCGCGTACGTATCTTGTTTTAATTGGTATGAATAGCTGATATAAAAAAGAGAGGCTCTATTGATTAGAGCCTCTCTTTTTTTACTTCTGTTTTATTGTACTAATGCTAGGTTTAATTGGCTTTAGCGTTGTTTGCCGCTTCTGCTTGCAGACGCGCTTCCGCTTTGGCAGCTTTGCGCTTCTCTATCACATCCATCACGTCACTACCGATATGGGCTTCACCGCGTTTTTTGGCCAGTTGCATTTGATGCTCGCGCTCGCGGAATCTAGCTTTTTGCTCATCTGTGGCTTTGTCGATACAATGCGGGCATGACTCGCCTTTAATATAGGCTGGGCTCTGCATGTCATCGCTAGTGATGGGCATACGGCAGGCAAAACACTGCTCATAATTACCTTTTTCTAAGTTGTGATTGACCGATACACGGTTGTCAAAGACAAAGCAATCACCTTGCCACATAGAATCACTGGCTGGGATTTCTTCTAAGTACTTTAGGATACCACCTTCTAAATGGTAGACCTCTTCAAACCCTTGTTCGCGTAGATACGCAGTTGACTTCTCGCAGCGGATACCACCTGTACAAAACATAGCGACTTTTTTATGCTTGGCTGGATCGAGCTCTTTTGATACGTATTCTGGAAACTCGCGGAAGGTCTCAGTGTTTGGATTGACGGCATTTTGGAACGTACCGATTTGCACTTCATAATCGTTACGTGTATCGATGAGAGTCACTTCAGGGTCTGAGATCAGTGCATTCCATTCGCTAGGCTTTACATAGCGACCGACCGATTGTAGTGGGTCGATGTTTTCTACGCCCATGGTGACGATTTCTTTTTTTAGCTTTACCTTAGTGCGATAAAACGGCTGCGCATCGGTATAAGACTCTTTAAAGGTAAACGTACCAATGGCTTCGATATTGCGCAGATAGTCAAGGATGGTATCGATACCCTGACGCGTACCAGAAATCGTACCGTTAATGCCTTCGCTTGCCAGCAATAAAGTGCCTTTGACATCGTTATCTAGCATGGTATTCAAAATTGGCTCGCGATACTGCTCAAAGTCAGTAAAGCGTGTGAATTTATAAAGTGCGGCAACAACGATATTGTTAGTGACGCTGTCGTAGGTGGGGGCTGATTGATTGTCAGTTATCACGGTTTCTTTGATATTACTATCTTGAGTGGTGCTCATGTGTTTCTCCTGCTGGCTAGGTCGCAAACCTAGTGCGTTGGGTTTGAAGTATCTTTTTAGTTTAAAGCATTAACAAAATTGTGGGATTGATGAATGCGCGCGTAGTGTAGCAAATTTTGGCAGGGTTTTGAATAGTTTAGGTCGCTCAGCTTGATAGGAGCTGAAATAATAAATGTTTTGATTATAAGATAAAAACAAAAAATCCAGCTCAAAGGCTGGATTTCTTATTATCAACTTAATCTTTTTTGAGGTTCGTTTAGAGTTTACTTACTCTGGAACCAGCGATCCGCTTGGTTACGTGCATTGGCGATGTCTGAGCTTGATAAGTTCAATGCCAACTGTCCAATCTTGCCGCGCGCTTTGTTACGGACTTTTTCGTCGAGCATGCCATCACGGGCAGCCAAGTCATACCATTTATAGGCATCTACCAGATTTTTTTGTTTTTCATCTAACAATGCAAGTGTATAGCTGGCACGGTTGTCGCCACGCATCGCGGCTTTCTCTAGCCAAAGACGCGCTTGCTGCAAGTTAGGTTGTACACCTTCACCGCGTAAATACATAATAGCAAGGTTTAACTGAGCAGGAGCAACGCCTTGCTGAGCGGCTTTGGTGTACCACTGGATAGCTTGCTGGGTGTTTTGAGCGATACCTTCGCCTTTTTGCAAGCGCTTGGCTAGATAAAACTGAGCATGATCGTTACCTTGGGCAGCACGACTAGACAGCTCGCTCACAGGCATCAGCTCAAAGCGTGAAGTATCAAGCGGTACGTTTGATATTAACTCAGCATTGGCCAAACCAGCACAAGAAAATAAGGCAGTAAACAATGCGGCTTTTAATAATTTCATAGCAGCTCCAAAATTAGGCAGTTAATACGCAAGAAAATTGTACCGCTAAATATCGTCTCGCTAAAGACAGTTAGACGGCGATAACAATTAGGTGACATCTTGCGATATGAGTTACCTAATCATTAGCAATAGAGTTTTTAATTTTGTATCATCGATTTAACCCAACTAATTAGACAAACGGTCATAATAGTGGGATAACTGACAACATTTTGCTAGCTTAACACCCAAACTTACGAAACTCAAATACTAATTACAAGATTTAATAGCTGCTTGTACCTGATTGTCCTCAGTAAAATCATAGAGTTACTATAAGACAATCATTAGTTAACAATTTGCTAAGATAAAAGGTTCAGCAATAACAGTTATTTTATCCTTTTGAGCAAAAATTAAATATCTGACATTACTTCGTTTTTTTCTTTGTCACTCGATAGATAGCGACATCTGCGAGTAGATTGGGTGCCTGTCTAATTAATGCCGTCATCAGTGGGGAATGACCTTTATCAGAGTCGCTTACCGCAAAGCGATTAACGATATGAATATCATGCTGCGCACACAGTTGCTCAAAGTCTTTAAAGGTACATAGATGAATATTGGGGGTGTTGTACCATTCATAAGGCAGTGCCTCAGACACCGGCATCAGACCCTTTAGTCCCAAATGAAGACGGTTTTGCCAATGGGCAAAGTTAGGGAATGTGATGATCGCCTCTCGGGCGACGCGTAGCATATCAAGCAGCAGCACATCAGGGGATTTTACCGCTTGTAGCGCGCGTGCCATGACCACGGTATCAAAGCTGTTATCGGCAAAGCGTGCCAAGCCATCGTTTAGGTCTTGCTCAACAATCGATAAGCCGTTGCCAATGGCTTCGTTGATTTTGTCTTCATCAATTTCAAGCCCGTATCCAGTGACGCCTAACTTCTGCTGTAAGTGCGCGAGCAGCTCGCCATTACCGCAGCCCAAATCAAGTACATGTGCTTGCGGTGCGATCCAGCGCTCTGCCAGTTGGTGATCCATTCTCATGAGCGCTCTCCTGTGGCTGGGCGGCTAGGGGTAATAAATGGCGCTGTCAAAAATCCTCTAACAGCACCCATGTAGCGAGGAATATCAAATAAAAAAGAGTCATGGCCATGCGGCGCATCAATATTAATATAGCTAACAGGTTTGCCAGTAGCCATTAGCGCATCGACAATTTCTTGCGAGCGTTCTGGGGCAAAGCGCCAATCGGTGGTGAATGACACAATCAAGTACTGGCATTGCGTATGGGCGAATGCCGCTTTGAGCGCAGAAAGCTCTTGCTGTCGATCAGACTCAATGTCTTCAATCGTCGCTACCGCATCTTCTAACTCGTTCTGCGCATTGGCTTTGCTAGACTCGACTGACGCCGCGATAGAATTTTCTAATGGGACGGCCGACTCTGTATTGTCTTTTGCTACCGCTGATGAGTAGTCACGTGTCGGGTCGAAATAATCTAATGCCTTGGTCATAAGTAGATAGGTATTGGCATCAAAGTTTTCACTAAAGCGCTCACCTTGATAGCGCAGATAGCTCTCAACCTGAAACTCGACATCGTAGCCATACATGAACTTGCCCGATTTTAAATCACGACCAAACTTGGCTTTCATCGCGTCATCAGTCAAATAAGTGATATGACCAACCATCCGTGCCAATATCAGGCCGCGACGAGGGTAGGTACCAGCTTGTATGTAGCGTCCATCCTTAAAATCAGGATCGGACAATATCGATTGGCGTGCGACTTCGTTAAAAGCAATATTTTGCGCAGATAGCTTCGGTGTACTCGCAATCACCACACAGCGTTTTAGCCTGTCTGGATAATCGACAGACCATTGCAGCGCTTGCATACCGCCCATCGAGCCGCCAACGATAGCATGCCATACGTCAATGCCCAGACGATCTGAGAGCATGGCTTGGGTTTTTACCCAGTCTTTAATCGTGATGAGCGGAAAGTCAGGGCCATAGACTTGTGGCTCATTGCTGTTATTTGCAGTGCTATCGCTTGAATCGATACTGTCATCCGAACTAATGCTATCGGGATTAATAGTTGTTGGCCCTGTTGAGCCAAAACAGCTACCGATATTGTTGACGCACACCACATAAAAGCGATTTGTATCGATGGCTTTGTTCGGACCAATCATATTGTCCCACCAGCCCGCTTTTTTGTCATCAACGCTATGAAACCCTGCCGCGTGATGGTTGCCCGATAATGCGTGACAAATCAAAATCGCATTTGATTTATCGCTATTGAGCGTACCGTAAGTCTCTACCATCAAGTCAAACGAGGGCAGAGTACGGTTACATTCCAAGGTCAACGGCTCGGCAAAATGGAATTTTTGTGGCGTAACCACACCCACAGATCCAGCAGCAGTATTGGCTGAGCTGTTTACGTGAGTTTGAGAATTAGGGGACTGGTCACTGGTATTATCAGAGCGTGCGTTCAAAGCTACCTCGCAAGACAACAATCATCAATAAAATAAAAGTAAAATGGCAAAATTTTAATGGGCTACTTTACTTACACCATTTTTATAAACTGGGCTTGCCTATTGTAGGGTGATGCGCGTAGGAGTACAACCGCCGAGCAGGTCTTTTAAACGCCGTTTTATCGCGTTAAATAATAAAGGGTAAATGATAGAAGGCTGGCGACTGCGTAGCAAATTGTACAAGTGCGCTTTTGCCATGCGTGATTCATGGATAAAATGCTACACTAATGCGGTGTTTGCACAAAGGTGTATGAGCAATCTGGTACCTTTATGATGACACGACTTCTAATAACTTACTGCTGATAAATAGTGCTGCTATGAAACCTGAATTGCCTCCACGTATTGCTGTCCTGTTAGTCAACCTTGGTACGCCAGATGAGCCGACGGCACCTGCCGTAAGACGTTATCTCAAACAGTTTTTGTCAGATCCGCGAGTGATCGAGATTCCCAAGTTTTTGTGGGCCATCATCTTAAATCTGTTTGTCCTACCAAGCCGTCCTAAGCGTGTCGCAAAGGCTTACGCGAGCATTTGGGAAGGGGATTCACCGATTCGTAAGATATTAAAAAGCCAAGTGGAGCTATTAGAGCCGCGTCTGGCCAATAGCGTAGCGCCATTTCGCGTCTCTGTGCATCCTGCGATGAGCTATGGTAATCCTGGATTGCCTGATGTGATGGATGCACTGCGCGCAGAAGGCGTGGATCACTTTGTCATTCTGCCTTTGTTCCCGCAATACTCAGCCTCTTCAGGCGGTGCGGTATATGATGCGCTGACGAAGTGGACACTTAAGCAGCGTAACTTGCCAAACTATACCATTGTCAAAGACTACTTTGCCCATCCGCTATACATTCAGGCGCTAGCCAATTCTATCCGCCGTTTCCAAGAGAAACATGGCAAGCCTGAGAAGTTAATGTTTAGCTTTCACGGTATTCCGCAGCCTTATGCAGATAAAGGCGACCCGTATCCTAAGCGTTGCAAATGTACCGCTGCACAAGTGGCACATGCACTTGGTTTAAAAGACGATGAATGGATTATTAGTTTTCAGTCACGCTTTGGTAAGCAAGAGTGGGTAAAGCCGTATACTGATGTGGTATTAGAAGATTGGGGCAAATCTGGTGTGCGCTCAGTACAAGTGATTAGCCCTGCATTCTCAGCGGATTGTCTTGAGACGCTAGAGGAGTTGGCCATTGAAAACCGCGATAATTTTTTGGAGGCAGGTGGGCAAGAGTATCACTATATTCCTGCGCTAAACCTCGATGAGACACACATTGAATTGCTCGAATCGTTGAGCTTGCCTCTTGTAAAAGGCTGGGCTGGCACACTTGATGGATGGGTTTAATCGGCTGAAAATATCTATTACTGTTAGTTAAATGATAAGTCATAAAAAAGCACGCTTAACGATATTAAACGTGCTTTTTCGCTCTAAAGGGCTATATTAGCCGCGGTGCTAATTTCTAAAAATCATCGTCATTGCTGCGTTCTGCGGCATCTCTATCAGCAATATCCATTGTATCTGGATAATCATTATCATCAAGATTGTCTTGAACCAAAATCTCATCGACACGTGATTCATCAAGGTTTTGACGATGCATAGGTGTTAATCCTTGCGTAGCAGCACTACCGACTTCTGAATTATCAAACCCTGCACTATTATCAATCACATCATCATTGTCGATAGTGTGCAGCATCGGATTGTCTAAATCGACCAACTGATTGTTTTGGTTATTGGTGCTGTCATTATTGTCGCGGCGATTGCCATCGATATGATCCATCTCTTCTGGTAGTGGATTCTTTGTGTTTTCCATCAGTCATTCCTTGTTGTAATTATTAGCAGTAAAGTCATTGTAAGGGCTTATAAAAGCGCTGCTTATAGCGACATTGATAATCTGTCCATAAGTTTGTACGGTTATTGGGATTTTCACTAGTAGTAAGGTGTGACAGGATGTTCAAAAAATGTAAGGCGATTGCCAAAATGCAAAACGGCTACTCATATTGAGCAGCCGTGAGTTTTTATAAAATTGCTTAAAAGATCTTTGTTGCTATGTCATTAGGGCGTGTTGAACATT
>NZ_DDNS01000020.1:0-11639 GCF_002341255.1 Psychrobacter sp. UBA2514 | reverse complement strand
AATGTTCAACACGCCCTAATAGTATCGTTACTATGATTTTAATTATCAGCGTGTTTGAGCTCATAGTTTAATTTCTGCACAAGACATGATTCATAATCAGCCAGCTTAAATCGCCATAAATACGTCAAGGCAATACCATAGATGACAGTCTCAGCCAACTCTTCGACAACTTCACCAAATGTAGGCGGGAACATAATGGCGTTCTCGCCCATATATTGAATGATTGCCAGCGCGGTAACGATGAGGTAGAGCGAGACCGGCACATTCTTTAATACTGCCCATAGGTAGTGCCTCGAATAAGCTAATAGGCCAAGCGCGACGAGATAGATAACGGTCAGCACACTGTCTTCCCACCAATCATAAGAGTGATTTAAAAACGAGAAATCGCTCGGAACCAACAAATCTGGTAGATAGTTTAGCTCGCGACGAATGACGGTAAAAAATACAAGTGCGGCTGCCAACCAAAAGGCCTGAATGTGTTTGATATGACTTTTTATCATGTACTGTGTGCAACGCAGTAAACAGACAAATAGCAAGATCATACCAGGAATTTCAATAATGCCATCTGAACTCAAAATAACTGGCTCCTGCGTATCAAAAAAATGTGTCAAAAACAAAAAAGTGAGCCCGTAGGCTCACTCTAAACCAAAAAACATCTAACGAAATATGCATAATCTACTATGACGCTATTATAACCCAATATGGTAATAATAACGTCATAGAATATAACCAAGTAGTCATAAGTGGTTGTTTATATAGATGATACAGTGGGTTTCAAAACCCATCATAACCCATAATATCTTTAAGCTCGCTAGCGTTCTAAGTTGACCAAATCAATGATTAATGCGCCTCATCCCAGTTTTGACCGCTATCAGTCTCAACCAGTAACGGTACAGCAAAGTCGACATGCCAGCCTTTATCTACGGCCGTAGTCGTCAAGACATCTTGCATGGCATCGGTAATCAATTGGCTAACCGCGTCTACCTTATCGGCATCCACTTCAAACACCAGTTCATCATGGACTTGCAGCAGCATTTTGGCTTGATCTTTTGGCAATACCTTATCAACGGCAATCATGGCAAGCTTAATCAAATCAGCGGCAGATCCCTGTAGCGGCGCGTTGATTGCGGCACGCTCAGCGCCTTGCTTGACCATACGATTGCCATGATTGATATCAGGGGTATAGAGTTTACGGCCTAATATCGTCTCGACATAGCCTTGCTCGTACGCGCTAGCACGGGTGTTGATCATATAGTTTTTGACACCCGGATAGCGCTCAAAGTACATATCGATATAGTCTTGCGCTTCACCGCGGCTCATCTGTAATTGCTTGGCAAGTCCAAAGGCACTCATCCCGTATAGCAGACCAAAGTTAATGGCTTTGGCATTACGACGTTCAGTTGAGGTAACGTCCGTAACGTCCTTGCCAAGCACTTCAGCAGCAGTCGCAGCATGAATATCTAACCCTTCGTTAAAAGCGTGCGTCAAGTTCTTATCACCTGAGAAATGCGCCATGAGACGAAGTTCGATTTGTGAATAATCCGCGGCCAAGATCACGCGACCTTCTGGGGCGATAAAGGCTTGGCGAATCAGGCGGCCCGTCGCAGTACGAATGGGAATATTTTGTAAGTTAGGATCAGTTGATGACAGACGGCCAGTACTGGTCAGTGCTTGATGGTAACTGGTATGCACGCGGTCGGTCTCAGCATCTGCAACATTATCGAGTGCATCGGTATAGGTGCTTTTTAGCTTAGACAGCCCGCGATACTCTAAGGTGATATCGACTAATGGGTGATCGATTTTTGATAGAACCGCTTCACCAGTCGAGTATTGACCAGATTTGGTTTTTTTGCCACCCGGCACGCCAAGCTTGTCAAACAGCATCTCACCAAGCTGCTTCGGTGATCCTAAGTTAAACTCTTCGCCAGCCACTTCATAAGCACGTTTTTCTAGCGCGATGATTTCTTCATCAAAGCGTTTTGATAGCTCGTTTAAGAAAGAGCGTTTGATGAGAATGCCGTTTGCTTCCATTTGGCAAAGTATCTCTGCCGTTGGAATCTCTAGCTCGTGTAGCAATTTGGCATTATTGGCATCGTTAGCCAACTCAACGCTGAACACGTCAAATAACTGATAAGTAATATCAGCGTCTTCACAAGCATAGTCACTCGCAATATCGATAGCCACTTGGTCAAAGGTGACTTGCTTCGCGCCTTTGCCTGCGACTTCCTCAAAGCCAATCGTCTGCGTTTGCAGATAATGGCGTGCTAAATCGTCCATACCGTGTCGAGTCGCTGCCGCATTGATAACGTAGCTTGCCAGCATGGTATCCATCGCCCAGTTATTTGGCTGCTCATGTATCGCACCGACTAGGTCGATATCATAGTGAGCAAGGATATGCGCATCGTACTTTAGATGCTGTCCGATTTTACCGATATTTGGATTCTCTAACACAGGCTTTAAGCGCGCCAGTACGGTATCGCGGTCGAGTTGTCTCGCTGTTAGCTCATCACCTTCTAAGCGGTGGGTGAGCGGGATATAATAGGCCTCGTGAGCTTGTACAGCAAAAGACAGCCCGACGATTTGCGCGTCACGCCAATGAACGCTGGTAGTTTCGGTATCGATAACAAGGTGCTGAGCTGCTTCTAATAATTCGACCAAGCTATCAAACGCAGGCTCGTCGAGCACAGTATGCCACGCTTTATCTTGATGGTTACTGCCCGTCATATTATCAATATGGGTCGATTGCAGCGATTTGGCAACTTGCGCTTGTGACTCAGCGTCTGCTTGGCTATCAGCGACACTTTGCGCGCCATTCGCAGGATGGTTTGGATGATCAAGAGATGCCAGCTCATTTCTAAATTCAAGCTCGGTATATAGGGCGCGAAGCTCCTCTATATGCGCACAAGGATCGGTGTTGATTTTGAGATCATTCCAATCTTGGCCGATTTCCAAATTGGTGACGATGGTAGCAAGCTTTCTGTTAAAAGGAATATCATCGGCGTGTTCGATCAAACCTTTTGCGCCGCGGCCTTTGATAAAGCCAATGTGCTTGAGCATGTTGTCGATGTCACCATACTCAACCAACAAGTCTTTGGCGGTCTTTTTACCGATACCTGGCACGCCTTTGATCCCATCAGAGCTGTCGCCCATGAGCGTTAAGAAATCAATCATTTGGTTTGGGTTAATACCAAACTTATCGATTACCGCTGGTGTATCCGTGACTTTACCAGTAAAGCTGTCTTCTAAGATGACGCAATCATTAACCAACTGCATCATGTCTTTATCACCCGTTGAGATGACCACATGGTGACCTTGCTCGACGGCTCGATGGGCAAGTGTACCGATGATATCATCGGCCTCTGCACCCTCAATACGTAATAGCGGAATACCCAAGGCGCTGACCAAACGATGAATATAAGGAATTTGCTCTACCAGCTCTATGTCGATAGGCGGACGAGCGGCCTTATAGTCAGGCGACATATGATGGCGAAAAGTCGGTGACTTGGTATCGAAGCAGACGGCCATATGAGTAGGGTGATAACGACGCATGAGTTTGAGCAGCGCATTCAAGGTACCGCGTATCGCATTGGTGATTAGACCCTGCGAGTTTTGCATGGTCTTTGGGAGGGCATGATAGGTGCGAAACAGATAATACGAGCCGTCGACTAAGATAAAGGGCGGCTGATCTTTGTCTACATGACTGGTATCCATCAGTGCCACATTTGGCATATCGTCAAAATTCGGTAAGGCTTTAGGATCGAGTGCTTGATGGGAGTTGTGGTCGTTATCGGCGGTATTGTCAGCTATATTATCAGTCATAAAAGTCACTTATCAGCTATTAGATAAAAATATGCTCTTATTATAACGATAAAAACAGTGCGTGCCGAACTGCTTAACCGTTACGAGATGTTCTGGCGGTTTTATTTTTTCACCAAAATTTCAAACAAAAAAAGAACCCAGACCAGCTGAGTTCTTCTATAATTAACGTATTTTTAATTAACTACTTTCTTAATTAATTGTTGATAATGAGTCTCATAATACGTTACTTTACTTCTGAGGTGACTTCAACATCGATGTTGCCGCGTGTGGCTTTAGAATATGGGCACACTTGGTGCGCTTTCTCGACTAACTGTTGAAACTCGTCAGCTGACAATTCTGTATTTTCACCAATGACATGAATTTTAGCAGCCAGTTTATAGTCATGGCCTTCGCCTTGAAGCAAATCTACTTCAATTGAAGTGGTTGAATCAAACTTTGCTTTTTCCATTTGCTTAACAGCTGCAAGGGCGCCATCAAAGCAGGCACTGTATCCCATGGCAAATAGTTGTTCTGGGTTATTGCCCTCTTTTCCAGAGCCTGGTGGTACCATGTTTATAGTCAGGTCATTGTCACTTAAGCTTGCTGAACCTGCACGGCCGCCAGTAACAGTCGCTTTGGTTGAATATAAAGTTTTCATAACACATCCTTTGTTTTGGTTTTTAGATTTTCGTGGTAAAGCCAAATAACCAACCTAGGATAACAAATCATTAAAACAGCTCAGTAAGTCGGTAGTAAATCTTTACGACAAGTTTGTAAATATGACTTTCGGAGCTATCTACAGTAGCAATACCTGCTGGTGATAAAAAATCTAAATCATAAGGACATTGTTCGATGAATAGAGTGGTTGCGATATCTGGTGTTTTCTTCTGGACAATGCTTGCGCTCATAGGCTGTGAAGAAGATAACGGCACTTATGGCAATAATAGTAATCGTATTACGGTAACAAGCTTTGCTAATAGCTATGACAGTAAGGCCAACGATACTGCTATTGCACGCATCGATGAGACCTATCGCACAGGCGCACGCGAGATCAAAACCACCAATCTCATTAACAGTTATAGCAACCAGAGTCTCAATGATTTAGACAGAACCATATTGGCAGATAATTTCGAAGGTCGACTCGAAAACAAAGACATCGAAGTCAATGGTCGCACGGTCAAGCGTCCTATTTATGAAAAAAACAGTAATAACAAACTGGACTATCAAACCACCTATCAAACACTGAACTTGTCTGGATTGAGTGCCAATAGTTATAGCGCGGGCACGAGTATTGAAGAGCGCCGCGGTATTCTCACCGATTTGAGTAATTATGCCAATATTCCATCTAATATTGCTTTCCCTGAAGGCTCCGTTTGTTACATTCCAGTCGTGACAAGCGAGCGCTCATTTTTGGCTTTCAATGACAAAAATAAGACAGGCTATTCGTCATTGGAGAAATGGATCGAAGCTGCTAAACAACGCTTTAGTGACGACAGAGATCATAGAACCTCTCAGTTTGGTGTTGGTATAGCAAATAAGCAAAAAGCGGCGCAAGTGATGTTCTTTGAATACAAAAATCAACCTGCCTATGAATATAGTGGTGTTGAATATGGGAAGGATATTTATGAGGCAAATTATGTTGCCAAAGGTAGCACCGATCCAAATATAGATAGCCGCTTTGGCGTGGTAGATTGTACGCTTGTCAATGAGGTCGCAGGAGACTTCTTAGCGGAGCAAATCAAGCGCTATTATTAAAATCAAGCAAGCCCTACGCTGACGGTTAAAAATTTTGTTAACACGCTTTGTCTGACTGATAGAGCGTGTTTTTTGTGCGTGAACTCTGCACTATAACGCGAAATCGGCTACAATACGCTCATTATTGATTTTATTTATTTAGATTGACTTCTAAATGACACAACTGTTGAAGCTGAAAACTATGAGCGTAGATCCAAAAAAACTCAACAAAGAAGTGGCCAAGCGCCGCACCTTTGCCATTATCTCGCATCCCGATGCTGGTAAAACCACCATGACTGAAAAGCTGTTGTTATGGGGACAAGCGATTCAGGTCGTAGGCGAAGTCAAAGGCCGTAAGACCGATCGTCATGCCACCTCAGATTGGATGAGTATGGAGCAAGAGCGCGGTATCTCAATCACCACCTCTGTCATGCAGTTCCCGTACAAAGACCACATGGTCAACCTACTAGACACCCCAGGTCACGCCGACTTTAGTGAAGATACCTATCGTACGTTGACTGCCGTGGATAGCGCACTGATGATGGTCGATGGCGCAAAAGGTGTCGAAGAACGAACCATCAAGCTGATGGAAGTTTGTCGCATGCGCGATACGCCAATCATCTCTTTCGTCAACAAGCTCGATCGCCAGATTCGTGAGCCGCTTGAGCTACTGAGTGAAATCGAAGCGGTACTAAAGATTAAATGCGTGCCCGTCACGTGGCCGATTGGTATGGGACAGGATTTTGTTGGAGTGTATCACCTTGCAGAAGACAAAACCTACTTATACGAGAAAGGCAATGGCGGTAAGATGACCGTCTCTGAGACACGCGAAGGCTATGATTATCCTGATATACGCGAGCGTCTAGGTCAGCTGATGTTTGATGCTTTTGAGGAGTCACTCGAGCTGGTACAGATGGCGTTAGAAGAGTTCGATGTAGAGGCGTTTTTGGCAGGTGAGATGACGCCAGTTTTATTTGGCACGGCATTGGGTAACTTTGGTGTCAACATGGTACTCGATACCTTGGTCAAATACGCGCCGCCACCAAAAGCCCATCCAACGACTGAGCGTAAAGTATCAGCAACCGAGACCGATTTCACAGGTTTTGTTTTTAAGATCCAGGCAAATATGGATCCACGTCACCGTGACCGCATCGCCTTCTTGCGCGTGTGCTCTGGCAAGTACGAGAAGGGCATGAAAATGAAGCACGTGCGTCTGGGTAAAGACGTTCGTATTGCCGATGCCTTGACCTTTTTGGCAGGCGACCGTGAGGCGCTAGAAGAAGCCTATCCGGGCGATATCATTGGTTTACACAACCACGGAACGATCTCTATCGGCGATAGCTTCACTGAAGGCGAGGAGCTGAGCTTTACCGGTATTCCTCATTTTGCTCCTGAATTGTTCCGCCGCGTGGTACTAAAAGATCCGCTTAAATCAAAAGCCCTGCAAAAAGGACTACAGCAATTAAGTGAAGAGGGTGCCACGCAGGTATTTATGCCGCAAATCAATAATGATTTGGTCTTGGGCGCGGTTGGGGTGCTACAGTTTGAAGTGGTCGCGCATCGTCTCAAAGAAGAATACAAAGTGCAATGTACCTTTGAGCCAGTATCGATTGCCACTGTACGCTGGATTCACTGCGATGATGACGTGGCTTTGGCAAAGTTCAAGAAAAAAGCCCATGACCAGTTATCAATCGATGGTGGTGGTTATCTGACTTATCTTGCGCCATCACGGGTCAACTTACAATTGATGCAAGATCGTTATCCAGAGATCACCTTTAGCAGCACGCGTGAGCATTAAGATTATTTGTATCAAATATACCTGCATCGCTTATTGTTCAATGATTAAGACACGCTAGCCGTGTCTTTTTTATTGTCCGTTATTTATGCGGCAAATGAGTCAAGAGAGGTTTTGAGTGATTATAGTTAAGTCTAAATAAAAACGATACAGGATAATAAATTCATTTGATTAAACGCTATTTTTCTTGCTTGCTGTGACTACGTCTCCAGAGGCTGCGCAAAATAGCGTTTAATCTTATTGTATCGATTTTATAGTGAACCGACTATAGCAACACTTCAAAAACACAAACAGTGTTCCTACAATACAGCGTCATTGTTACGGTAGAATGTATTACAACATTTTATATTTATAAAAGAGGATGCATGAAAGCTATGGTTCAATCTCATCTTAATAGGTTCACGCTGACGCATATTTCTTTAGGCAGAGTAGGGCGTACACGGCGAATTGGTCTCTTAGCAAGCGGTTTACTGATGGGTGCCGCTAGTCTGTCCGCAAATGCAGGTAGCCTTATCAGCTCAGCAGAGTATCTCGATTATCAGTTACCAGAAAAAATTCAAAAGATGTGTACTGAGCGTGATAATTGCCCAGAAATTGAGATTAAATACCTTAAGACAAATCATGGTTGGATAGATAAGACAGTCAATGCACGTATTGATAATTTGGTGGTGAATAGCAAGCCAACTGAGTCAGCACCTATTAAGACGAAAAGCAGCCAGGAAGACGTAACTGCTGCGATTAATGACTTTGCGACATCGCAGTTTCAAGATATGCCTGAAGAGGTTTCGTGGGCTTATAGCTTGATGGTGACGCCTGATTACTTGGGTCACGTCAATAACTTTGAGCTGTTCGAAATCAACTCCTACGTCTTTACTGGTGGTGCACACGGCATGCCTTATAGCGAGTATCTAACGTTTGATCTGACCACCAAAAAACAAGTCACTCTTGATGACATGCTGATCAAAGGCAAAAAACCTCGTTTTGAAGCACTCGCGCATGATGCGTATAAAGCATGGGTAAAGACCGTCGCTGATGATGTCAGTAGCTATGAGAAAAGCTGGCCGTTTGTGTTGAGCGACAATGTGACCTTGACAGAGACAGGGATTAACATTCGTTATCAGCACTATTCTATCGGTCCATACGCCTACGGTATGCCGGTATTGAGCATTCCGTATAGCCAGCTTGATAAGGTCATCAAGCCTCACTTTATACCAAAATAGATCAAGCACATGACCACTAATTATGCTCTCTATCATAGAGTGGTCAGTGAATAAAAATTGACAGTAATTTGCTTAAAATCGTTTGAAAATTAATAGAAAAAATAAGGAGTAACAAGATGACGGATAATACAGATAGTGTGAGCACGGCAGCACAAGCCAGCACATGGCAATTAAATGCATTAACAGAGGCGCTGGGCGATCTGACACTGACAGTCGAGGATAGCTTGTCTGTTGGTCGCGGCGGTGACAATGATGTGGTACTCGGCAGCAAGCAAGTATCTCGCAATCATGCCATTCTAAGCATACTTGATGGTCAGTTATACGTAAAAGACTTAGACTCTTCTAACGGTACCTTTATCAATGATCAACGTATCGCGGGCAACGAATCAAACCTTCTACAGGCTGAGGATACGCTTGGTTTTGCAAGCTTTAGTTTTCAGGTGCAAGCGCCTGTCGCTGCTACAGCAGATGGGACACTAGAGCCAGTCATAACGGACGATACAGTAAGTAGTGTCAGTGATGAGACTGCCCCAGCAGAAACTACTGAGAATTTGCATGATGAATATATCATCGAAGAGCATATCGTCAGCGAACCAATCGTAAAGCAAACGAATATTGAAGAGATTTTACCCGCTGCAGAGGATGCACAGAGTCCATCTGTCGATACTACTTCAGACACCGCAGTAGATTCAGCAAGTGCGCCTGTAGTTGACAGAGCGGAAGTGGCTGAACCAGCGCCTCAAGAGCCAGTAGTTAAAGAGACAGGTATTGAGGATGTCTTGTCGGCTGCACAAAGTGCTACGCCTGCATCGATTGAAACAGCACCAGAAGAGTCAGAGCCTGTATCTGAAACGCCTGTATCTGAGACGTCTGTATCTGAGACGCCTGAGTCAACTGTAACGGAGTCAGAAGCTGTGACGACTGCAGAGCCGTTGACCCCAACAGTATCTACTTATGATGAACCAACAGTATCGCAGCCAACAGTAAGTGAAGAACCTGTAGTAAATGAAAAACCAGTAGTAAGTGAAGAGCACGACAAAACGACAAAGACTGAATTACAAGAAGAAGCCGATCCTGAGGTTTTAAAAGCCAAGCAAGCAGCGACCTCGCAATTTTCGGGTACGGCAAATTTAGGGCAGGCTCATGATCTTGGCACCCAAGGCAACAACGCGATGGATCAAGAAATCAGTAATCCAGCTCATACAGGACAAGTAGAGAAAAAATCTAGTGGTGGTTGGTTTATATGGGTATTTGCTGCCATTTTGATTATTGGCTTGGCATTATGGCTATTTAACATGGGCGTTATGTAGTGACATCGATCCGTAGGTTGAATACAAGCGTTTATCCATAGCTATCCTGATTGATAAGCAGTCCGTTACCTCAGTTAGTTTATGAAGGTTGAGGCCTTAACTTAACTGCTGTATGAATCGTCATTCAGACAAACTGCTTTTTATAGCGCTAACATTCAAATACGGTGTTGGCGCTATATTTTATGGTTCAGTCCACTGTTTTATTTTTTGCCATTCTGCTGCTAAGAGAGCGTTACTATGATGACTTTCCAAGAATATCAAGCGTTTAAAGATCGGGGTTTTAGTCATGCACCCTTAGTCAAAAAACGTTTGATGGATGCACAGACGCCAGTGTCTGTGTTTTCCAAAGTACGTGATTTAAACGGCTCTGCATATTTGTTTGAGTCTGTGGTAGGCGGTGAGCGCTGGGCAAGATACTCGATGATCGGCTTGGGTAGTGATCTTATTTTACAGTACGCTGATGGCAATATGACTACCAAGCGGAACGATCATATCGATACAGCAGCAGTAGAGAATCCTTTTGATTATATCCGTCAGCTGATGGCGCAGTATCAGATGCCGACTGCTGAAGATGTGCCCACCATGCCAAGTTTTAGCGGCGGCCTAGTCGGTTACTTTGGTTACTTTGGTTACGACATGGTACGTATCATTGAGCCTAGTGTGGGCCTATCTGACGCACCCAATCCGATGTCGATGCCAGATATGTGACTGATGCTTTCCATGAGTGTCATTGTTTTTGATAATTTAGAAAATACCTTATCGATCATCGTCTATGCTGACTGTCAAACCAAGGAGGGCTACAGCTTAGCTATCCGTGAGTTGGAAAAAATCGAAGAGAAGTTGGCAGAACCGTCCAATTTGTCCGCGCCAGTGATGCCCACACCAAAATTTATCTCGCAAACCGGTATGGAAAAGTACTGCAGCGACGTTAAGAAAATAAAAGACTATATCGCAGCAGGCGACGTCATGCAGGTGGTTCCAGCACAGCGGTTGACGGCAAATTACACAGGCGACTCTCTAGCCGTCTATCGTGCATTACGCTATCTAAATCCATCGCCGTATCTGTTTTTGGTGCATGGCTATACGCTTGATGATCACAAACGCTTTGATATCATTGGCGCCTCTCCTGAAATCCTGTCCCGTATCGAAAACGGTAAAGTCACCGTACGGCCACTAGCAGGGACGCGCAAGCGTGGTCAGAATGAAGCGGAGGATCTGGCACTTGAACAAGAGCTGCTCACTGATGAAAAAGAGACTGCCGAACACTTAATGCTTATTGATTTGGGTCGCAATGATATCGGCCGTGTTTGTGAATATGGCAGTGTCAAAGTTACAGACAAGATGTTTATTGAGCGCTACTCACAAGTCATGCACATCGCGTCCAATGTGGAGGGTATGATAAGGTCTGATAAAGACACGCTAGATGTATTTTGTGCCACGTTTCCAGCGGGTACACTATCAGGCGCGCCCAAGATTCGCGCGATGCAAATCATTGATGAGATAGAGCCAGTACGTCGGACAGTATTTGGTGGTTCAGTGGGCTATCTAGGTTGGAATGGCAATATGGATACCGCCATTGCTATTCGTACAGCAGTGATGCGCCGCGGTGAAATCCATATCCAAGCAGGCGCAGGTGTTGTTGCTGATTCTGTGCCAGAAGCGGAGTGGGATGAAACCAATAAAAAAGCATTGGCATTGATCAAAGCGGTAAAAATGGCCTGTAATGGACTACGCATTCGCTAGTTATATAGCCAGCTGTGCAGCGCATATAATCACAATAGA
>NZ_DDNS01000005.1:24224-26876 GCF_002341255.1 Psychrobacter sp. UBA2514 | reverse complement strand
TCGGGTGTGACCGCGCGTATCAGTCAGCGTACTCATGTGGATGACAGCCAGTCCATTAGCAGCTACTTTGTCGTGGCAACGCGTGCGCTCAACCGCAAACCTGAAGCGATTGATTTGCTCAAAGAGGTGATGGAGCATAGCATCTTTACTGAGCATGGCCGTATCAAAGAAATCTTGCAGCAGCGTCAAGCCAGCTGGCAATCTAATTTGGCAGGTTCTGGTCACTCATATGCAATGCAAACCGCCAGTCGCGGTATGAGTCGTCAAGCGCAGCTAGAATATGTGCGTAGTGGTTTACCAGCACTAAACGCACTAAAAGCGTTCTTGGGTCATGCCAGTACTGATGATGCACAGTGGGATCAATTAGCGACCAGTTTGATGGACTTGCATCAACGTTTGATCAGCTTACCTAAGCATGCCGTTATTATCTGTGAAGCCGAGCAAACGGAACGCTTGAGTGGCCTCATCGTCGATAGCTGGACAGAGAGCAAAGCACTACAAGCTGCTGAAAAAGCAGACAATACTGAAGCAAATATCCCTAGCGAATTTGCAAATCTGCATCTAGATACTGCGTTAAATGGTGAGACTAATTCAGTCAAGGCATTAGAGAGTGGCGACGATGTTAAAAACAATGTGCTCGATGTTGCAGATTTAGCGTGGTTAGTGCCAACCAACGTTTATCATAATGCCAGTGCTTATACGGTACCAGCGGCTGACCATCCTGATACTGCCGCACTCATGGTATTAGCGCCTTACCTACGTAATGGCTATCTGCACAGCGCCATTCGTGAACGCGGCGGTGCCTATGGCGGCGGTGCGGGCTATGACGCCAATGCTTGCGCCTTTAAGTTCTTTAGTTACCGCGATCCGCAGTGCGCTGAAACCTTTGAGCATTTTGAGGCCAGTATCGAGTGGATCTTAAACGAGCCACAAACCGATGAGCAATTAGAAGAAGCCATTTTGGGTATTATCTCCGGTATGGATAAACCGGGCTCGCCTGCAGGAGAAGCGATTAAGGCGTGCTTTGCCAACTTGCATCATCGCGGTGCTGACTGGCAACGTAAAATGCGCGCCGCTATCCTAGCCGTGACTATCGATGACTTGCAGCGTGTTGCCAAGCAATATCTGCAAGGTCAAAACCATGTACGTGCCGTGTTAGCACCTTATGATAAAGAAGAGACGGTGAAAGGTCTTGGTTTTGAAGTATGTAGAATTAAGAGCTAAGACAATTAGGTTTGTTCTTTATTAAAAGTTAAATATAAAAAGCCAAGCATGATGCTTGGCTTTTTTGTATGTAGTATTTGCTTAGTACCGTTTGATACTCAAATCTTTGCCGATTTTGTCTTGATGGATCGGGAATTCTGACAACTCGTTATACTGCTTACGATCAGAAAAATAGTTTTTTAAGGTAAGGCGAATGGCCTCAAAGGCCAGCGTATCCCATGGAATATCTTCTTCACTAAATAGCGCACAATCAAGGCTTTCTGAGCCAATACCGTACGCACCATCTTTTAGATCGGCGAGATAAATAGAGTAGATCTGCCCAATATCTGGTAGGTCATAAATGCAGTATAGATGCGGATTCAGTACGATGGCATCAGCTTCTTCGTAGCTCTCGCGTGCGGCGCCTTCAGCCATGGTTTCGCCGTTTTCCATAAAACCTGCAGGTATCGTCCATAGCCCATATTGCGGCTCGATCGCTCGGCGGCACAGTAGGACTCTGTCTTCGTGTACGACTAGCGAACCACAGATAACCTTTGGGTTTTCGTAGTGGATATAGTGACAATTGGGGCACACCAAGCGCGGCATATTATCTGTAGGTGGGATTTTTCGTTCTGCTTTATGACCGCATTGGAGACAATAGCTCATACCAACTACCTTTATTAGTAAATATTGTATGTCCACTTATGTTAAAAGTTTTTTTGCCGTTCTGATGTTTGCTTTTGTATACAGCAGCGATAGTGACAAATACTTTTGAGGATATCCTTTTACTTTTAACGAAAAAGTTATTTTATTTAATTTTTATGATTACAAAGAAAACGCTCTGATAGCGCATTTTAATTGCCATCAAAGCGTTCTTATATTATCGAGTATATCCTACATAGGAATTAGGTCATAAAAATTAGATCATAGCAATTAGGTTTTTATTTTGAGCATTTGTGTGCGTAGTCCACCAGCTACCGACGCAGAGATAGGAATCAATGGCGTCAACGTGGCTTGAAAGTCATGATAAAGATCTTCGCGCGTCGGATATATGACCGTACTTAAGTTGCCATCTGCATCTACCTCATGACGCCAGCCGCCGTGCTCAAGATCAATCAAAGTACTGGCAATATAATCCCAAGCTAAGCGGTAGTAATATTCAAAGCGCGGATCACCCGTACGGCGCGATAGCATTAGTGCGGTATTAGCCATCTCCGCCTGTACCCAGTAAGGACGGTTTGGTATTGAAATCTCATCATCCCAGCCAATGGTATAAACCATGCCGGGCTGACCGTCAGGTGCCCAGCCACGATTGATAGCGCTATCAAATAATGCGATGGCATCAGGTAGCAGCCAATCAGGCACCTCATAATCACGTGCCGTACAAGCAGACTCAACCTTGAGCAGCAGTCCTGCCCATTCTGCAAAGTGACCAGGTGTGAGTCCCCA
>NZ_DDNS01000005.1:23849-24063 GCF_002341255.1 Psychrobacter sp. UBA2514 | reverse complement strand
TCATTCGCATCGTAGTCGGGCAACAGATTCCACTCACTATCAAAATGTTCAGGTAGGCGACCATCGTAAGTACTAGGCATATCATGACCGAAGCGCTTGGCTAAGTGTAGTGCGCGGTCTAGCCAGCGCGTTTCACCCGTAGCATCTGCCAGTGCTAAGCAGGCTTCGGTCGTATGCATGTTGCAATTGGCGCCGCGATAATCTTCGGGATCAG
>NZ_DDNS01000005.1:23058-23634 GCF_002341255.1 Psychrobacter sp. UBA2514 | reverse complement strand
AGCATTGATTGCTCATCTTCTAACCAAAAATGCTGATCAATGATTGTTATTGCAGCCTCCATCAACTCTGTACCGCGCGGGCGACCAGCAATGCTAGCAGACGCGCCAGCAAGCGCGACAAACGCATGCAGATAGGCGTTTTTGCGTGATGGGTTTTCATGAGTTGAAGAAGCATCACTGAACCAACCGCCATGTACCGAGTCGCGCAATGGGCCATCAAGTAACGCATCTAGGCCATGGTCAGCAAGTGTTGCCGTCCCCGGTATACCCATTAGTGCCGCTAGCGCATAGCAATGCACCATCCTCGCAGTGATGATGCTCTTTGCTGTGTCATCTACCATGTTGCCATCGTGACCCAAAGTAGCAAACCCTGATGGCACGCGCGCTTTGGCATAATGATCGAGCAAACGTTGTCCTTCAGCGAGCAACCAACGGCGATGAGTACTGCTATCTGCCCAACAGACAGATAGCAGGTCAGAAGAGTCAGGAGAATCCATGATATCAGCCATTGGTAATCATCCCACCATTGATATGTAGCGTCTGCCCAGTCACGAAGCTACTGTCTTGGCAAGCAAG
>NZ_DDNS01000005.1:22582-22824 GCF_002341255.1 Psychrobacter sp. UBA2514 | reverse complement strand
CCCATACGCCCCATTGGTGAGGACATTGATTCTAAAATATCTTTATCAAAGTCTTTAAATACCAGTTGAATCTCGCTCACTACAGGACCTGGTGCTACTTGATTAACGCGAATACCGCGACTAAGTAGTTGTTGCGATAACGCGCGGGTGTAGCCAACGATAGCGCCTTTGGTTGCGGTGTACGGCACCAATACATCATTGCCAACGTATGCATTAACAGATGTCGTATTGATGATGCTATC
>NZ_DDNS01000005.1:21512-22451 GCF_002341255.1 Psychrobacter sp. UBA2514 | reverse complement strand
GATGTCGTATTGATGATGCTATCGCCTTCTTTCATGTGCTCAAGGGCGGCGCGGGTTGCATAAAACATTCCTGCCATATTGACATCGAAATGCTGTTGCCAGTCTTTATCACTGACTTCAGACAAATCATGATACGGCTTTTGCATACCAGCGTTATTGACTAGCACATCAATGCCGCCCCATTGTGCCACGACCGCTTCGACTGCCTCTTTGCAACTACTGCTATCTGCCGTATCACCCTGCAGTACCAGCGCGTCTGTGCCTTCTGCTTCAATACCTTTACGCGTCTCATTGGCGCTCTCTTCGTCAGAGTGATAAAGGATGGCAACTTTGGCGCCTTCACGTGCCATATGAAAAGCCACTGCGCGACCGATACCACTGTCTCCGCCAGTGATTAAAACGCGCTTATCAGCCAGTTTTCCTGAGCCTTTATAGTTATCATTGATATATTCAGCAGGTGGCATCATGTTGTCGATTTGGTCTGTCATAATCTGTATCCTTTGTTCTTTTGAGGTATTGTTTATTGTTATTACAGCAATCCTATGACGTTGGCATCAGTATTTTTATAATGCTATTTTAGGATGTACGCCTCATAGTCTTGCTAGCAGTCATCATAATACCCAAATGCATTTTTTGAAATATTACTCGGTTAATGTTTGGTAATTTAAAGCTGCAGTTATGATACTTATTATCATTGATAAGTACCAAGCTAAAAGGATATTGAGAAAATCTTAATTAATAAAACGATCACCGTCTGAGACAGACGGTATGAGATATTGAGTGATTTAGAAAGGTGTAAAGACGCGGCAAAAAAATAGACATTTAGTTGAAAGGCTCACTTGGATAGAGGCTCAGTCTATATAACAAAGCTTATACACAAGCGGTAAGCCGTTTTATATTTATCATAGTGACCACATATATAGTGAAACCATTATAAAA
>NZ_DDNS01000005.1:0-21325 GCF_002341255.1 Psychrobacter sp. UBA2514 | reverse complement strand
ATCAATTTTATTGAGGTTCTACTGTATGTATAGCAGTCAGCTGATGCATCAATAAATCGCACTTTGTCGAAAATAACGTAAATATGAGATACATCTACAAAAGCGATAATCTGATTAATAAAAAAGGCTGCCATACTAGCGACAGGTTATACTGTTATGCTGGCACCGGTATTTTCATGAGTAATATGAAAATGACCACTCATAGGATTTGATAATGACCGTACCCGAAAATATTGATTTTTTTAATAAGTTTAGCGTCGCTGTCCCAAGCTTTATTCGTCATCCCACACTCAGAAAACTGGCCGAGCGAGTACAACACGAGACATTGAATGCGCTCACGAGTCCAGCGATGTACGAGAGTGGCAACACCTCACAAAGTACGCGTATTTTGGACAGCTTGTATCAGACACCGATTGCCGATGCCTCAATATTGGTGGCAATTACCAATGAGCGTCGACCCAAGCTTTTATTGACGCGCCGAGCCGCTCATATGAACAGCCATGCAGGAGAGGTCTCCTGTGCAGGCGGCAAACATGAGATAGGTGATGGCAACAACGTCGTGACCGCATTACGTGAAGCTTGTGAAGAGACGGCGCTGCCACCTAATAAAGTGCAATTACTGGGACAACTACCGATCCAAACGTCCAAAAGCGGTATGAGTGTACGTCCCATTGTCGCGCTCATCGCCCCAGGTCTGGTATTAGTTCCTGAAGTGGGAGAGATATCGCGTATCTTTTGGGCGGATTTAGAGTCGTTAGTCAACCAGCCAACGGTGGAGTATGCGGTAGAATATAAAATGCAAGAACAAACCGCGACCATACTGACGCCGAGTTGGCAAGTGGATGGTGAGACGGTATGGGGACTGACAGGGCGCGTCATTGCCAGTTTGCTAGAAACTGGGTTTGATCGTCAGCTAGAATGGTATTACCGCGTAGAAAACAAACGCTGATAGATATCATCTACTTATAATAATCATCGTTCTTTTTAAGCCACCAATTCATATTGTCTTGGCGCTTGGCACGAAATGCTTCTAATTTTTGGGCAACCGTTGCATTGTGCTGCCGCGCAGTATCAAGCGCAAAAAGAATCGGCACTGAAGACAATACGCCAAAGCGTATTTTTGATTTTGGTAAAGCTAAGCCGTCACCAATGTCATCACCGACTAAGGTGCGTGTCACACTGGCATTGACCATCTCCACAAAGCGTCCACGTCGATTGTCTTCGCCCATCAACTGACGCGGTAGATCATGCAAGGCTTTTGCCAGCGGCTGCCCCGTCTTAAAGTCTAGCTGCTGTATTGATAAGTAGGTATACAGCCATTCCCAGCTAGCCGCTTCATCTTTTGGCAGACGCTCTAAATCAACGCCCATCCAGTAGCTGGCAAGATTCCATAAGTGCAAAATACCTTCCGCTTCCTCAGGGCTAATGCGGGCGCCGAGCAGGCGTAGGCCACGCATAATTAACAACGAGAACTGTAAATGGGTGGCAATCATATCGGTTTGGTTAATCGGCACGCCCCAATAATCGGTATTCCAGCTACCATCAGGATTGTGATGTTGCTCGGCGTTTGGTATCAGGCCTGTAGCAGCATTGCCCTTACCTTTGAGCAAGTTTTGCCGTACCAATGTATGAATCTGACGTACTTTGATGGATTGTCGCCAGCCCTCAGAGCCAATCGCCAATACTTGATCGATAGGTTGAGAGTGATTGCGCATGCCCATATCTGATTGTGGATGCTCAGACACCGCCAAGATATAGGCATAGGTACGCATGAGCCGTGGTAGCGCATCGTGCATCAACGCGCCCGTCTGAATGAGTGGTAGTGATAGGGCTGGGATGCTATAACCTGCCATCAGCGCGACATTACGCAGTAGCCAAATCAGCATCAGTGGATAGCGTCGATAGGCGACCGCACCGATTTGAGCGAGTTTGGGTTCGAACCAATCAGGATGACTGCTAAATTGCTCGGTTAGTGCATTAAATGAGGCGTTGGTTGCGAGATTGCTATTTAGGTCTAGACCATCGCCGCTGCTGATAATCTGTTGTAGGGGCTTTGCAAAGCGGATATTGTTAGCGGCCAAATCATCTGCGAGTGGATCGCCAATATCGTAGCCGGCGACTATCTCCTCTAGTAGCGCAGGCGAGATAGCAAAGTCTTTTGGCAGTAGATATCGCTTAATCCGCTTTAACACTTGCAAATCACTATGGTCATCGATAGCAGTCGTACGCCCATGACGCAAATACAACGCTGTTGATGGATGCTGCGTCTTATTGGTGGGAATATTTGCAGTATTGCTGATTTTCTTATCCATATGATCAAACACCTTTATAAGTCAGCTATAAAACAACATTCGTATCGTAAGAGCGATCCATAACCATCACTTATAAGCGTTAATTGATGGACTCAATGACTCTCGTTGTCTTTGTATCGTACTGATACGAGATTTTAGGTCATATATTTCATCAGATAAGAACAGCAGTCTTGCACGCGCGTCTTTCGCACTAACGATAGGGGATGCATGATGTATTGGATATTCTCGTCTGCCGACATGACAATTATTGTATTGCTAATGCTACAGCGGGTTCATTAACAATAATCAACCTTGGCTGAATACACATTTTTGATTAAAAGTTTTTGCAGATAATAAAAAGCGACTTATAAGCTAATAGGCTCATAAGTCGCTCGTTTTGCTATTAATGAGAGCGAGTCAAATCGACTGATGTGCCGCTGACATTATCTTTCAAGCTCACTTTGAGCATGATGTAACCTGCGATACCAGAAACGATAGAACCCATGATGATACCCAAGCGCTCATCAAACATAGTGGTGTCGCCAGCGAACGCCAAGCTACCGATGAATAAACTCATGGTAAAACCAACACCGCACAATAGCGCTGCGCCGTAGATTTGCTTATAGTTCATACCTTTTGGCATGGTTGAGATACCAAGCTTAAAGATTAACCAGCACATAATCATGACGCCCAACTGCTTACCGATAAACAGACCTGCGGCAATACCTAGTGGTACTGAATGGAATAATTCAGCAAGACCTGCGCCTTCGAGTGAGATACCCGAGTTGGCAAAAGCGAATATTGGCAAAATACCAAAGGCGACGGTGTTATGTAGGTCATGCTCTAGCTCTTCAAGCGGAGAGTGCTCAGGATCAGTGCGGTCAAACATAGGAATAAATAGTGCTAAGACCACACCGGCCAATGTTGCATGGATACCCGATTTGAGCACTGCAATCCACATGATAATACCAATAAGTAGATAAGGCGTGATGCTAGTGACGTTACGACGATTAAGAAGGTACAAGAATGGCAGACATAGGCCAGCCAAAGCTAACGACTCTAGTGACAACTCACTGGTATAAAACAGAGCGATAATCAAAATCGCACCGATATCATCAAAAATAGCAATAGAGACCAAAAAGACTTTTAGAGAGTTGGGTACACGGTTGCCAAGAAGGCTCAAAATACCAAGCGCAAAAGCAATATCTGTTGCCGCAGGAATGGCCCAACCTTTCCAAAACTCAGGCTCATTGTAGTTAAAGAGTAGATAAACAATCGCAGGCATGATCATACCGCCCAGTGCTGCACCAGCTGGTAGGATAATCTGCTTGACGTTAGACAACTCACCAATCAATACTTCACGCTTGAGCTCAAGCCCGACCAAGAAAAAGAAAACGGCCATGAGACCATCATTGATCCAGTGATGAGCATCTTTGGCAATGGCAAACTCACCAATTTGAATGGCAACTGGTGCGTGAATAAAACCTTCGTACCAAACATTAAGAGGGGAGTTGGCAATGATCATTGCAGCAACGGCAGCCAGTGCTAAGACGATACCGCCTGCTGCCTCAAATTCAAAAAATGCCTTAATCCTTCGTATTGCCATATTATCCTCATCTCCTAAGTACAATTTACTAAATAATCTCAAATATCCACGCTATTATTCATGACGATATAGCAAGCAGACAAAAACAGTTTCTCACACTCTTATTAATATAGACAATAAAATACGCTGAAATAACGCCATTAGCCCATTATATCGTCTCAATGATAGTGACATTATAAAGGCGCTGCGATGAGCAAAATAGTTGTAAGTCGTTAAATCTTTTTAACAAATTGTCCGTTATATGAGAGATTTGGAACGCTATTGGCTAAATCTAGCAGACTTTGTGACGTTTTTGGCTTTTTTTGCGGTTTTATATCTATAATGATCGACGCATTATGACGTTATCTCATGTCTTAAGAAGTTTTCAGGGAATTTATCGTCTCATCACTACTACTATCAACAATAGCTATTACCAACGATAGTAGTGTCATTAGTAAGTTTTTAGCCTAGTATCTGAGGCTTTCTTTTCTTTTATCACCATATTTTGTAGGTCAGTATTATGGACTTAACCTTCTCACTAGAGATTATTTTGATGCTTGCGGCTGTCGCAGCATTGGCAGGATTTATTGATGCGATTGCTGGCGGCGGCGGTCTGTTGACCATACCTGCCATGCTACTGGCCAATATCCCTCCAGTGCTCACGCTTGGCACCAATAAGCTACAAGCGGCGTCAGGTGCATTGGCTGCGTCTGTTACCATGATAAAAAAGGGCGTCGTCAAACCGCAGCGTATTAAAGTGGCTATTATTGCCGCGTTTATCGGTTCTGTCTTGGGTACCATTGCGGTGCAGATGTCACCACCTGATTTGCTTGAAAAACTGATCCCTTTTTTGATTGCCGCTATCGGTATTTATACCTTATTTGCCCCTAGGCTTGGTGAGGTAGAGGCCGCTCCCCGCATATCAGAGGGTAAGTGGCAAAAAGGGGTGGCCCCGTTGATTGGTTTTTATGATGGGTATATTGGACCCGGCACAGGGATGTTTTTTGCGCTGGGTAATGTGGCACTACGTGGTCGTCAGATTATTGAAGCGACAGGCACCGCAAAAGTGTTGAACCTATCGACCAATATCGGCTCACTGATATTTTTTATTTTGGGTGGCAATGTGTTGTGGAAAGTGGGATTGGCAATGATGGTTGGACAAACCATCGGTGCCTATTTTGGTTCACATATGGTCGTCAAAGGCGGTAGTAAGCTGATTCGTCCGATGATTGTGCTGGTGTGTTTGGCAATGTTGACCAAATACGTTTTTGGGTAAATGAGAGTAACCAAATACGTTATCCAACAAAAAACCTCAGCCAATGTGACTGAGGTTTTTTGTTTTATGAATGTCTATCTAGCAGAGATGATTAGTGGCGACGATCAACGTCATCGTACTCACTACCCATGATGCCATCATTCATGACTTTAGAGAATTCACGCTCGTTTTCTTCATCGATGTGACCATCGAACACGTCTTTAGCACCAGCGTTAGGATCGTTGTATAGCGCCAGATCCATTTTACCTTCTGATTTTGCTACGATAGTTGTCACGGCAGCATCACCGCCCACGTTGACAGCCGTACGTAACATATCAAGGATACGGTCCACACCCAAGATCAAGCCAATACCTTCGATTGGCAAGCCAACTTGCGCAAATACCATCGATAGCATGATCAAGCCGACACCAGGGACACCAGCCGTACCGATAGAGGCCAGTACTGACATCAAGATAACGGTTAGATATTCTGTCACGCCCAAATCAATCCCATAAATATTGGCAATAAAGATGGTCGCTGTCCCTTGCATGATGGCTGTACCATCCATGTTGATGGTGGCACCAAAAGGAACGGTAAACGAAGCAACTGAGTTATTCACACCCATACGCTTAGTAACGGTACGCAAGGTAATCGGAATAGTTGCGTTTGAGCTTGACGTACTAAACGCAAAGATTTGTACTTCGCGCATTTTTGCCAAAAAGGTCTTGATAGATAGACCTGAAGAGACTTTTAGTACAATCATCATAGTAACGAAGAAATGGAAGACCAAAGACCCAACCAATACTGCCATATAGCTTAGCAGTGACAAAATTAACTCAAAGCCTAGCTCAGACATCGCCTTGGCTAACAGTGCAAATACACCATAAGGGGCTAGGTTCATAATGATGGTCACCATCTTCAAGATGACTTCATTGATAAGCTCTAGACTCTGAACCAAGCCTTTGGCAGGTTTACCCACCATCAAAATACTGATACCGATTAGAATGGCAAAGAAAATAATCGATAGCATGTCGCCATTTGCCATCGCACTGATGGGATTTGAGGGGATAATGTTTGAGAATACATCAAGCAGTGGCGGCGCTGATGCAGCTTCAAACGTGGCTTCGGATTCGATATTCATGCCTTTACCGATACCAAATAGCACACCCAATCCAATCGCCGTTGCAATAGCAAGCGCGGTTGTCATCATATAGATCATAAATGTTTTGGTACCAATACGTCCTAGCAGACGGATATCACCAATGCCACACACACCGCAAATCAGTGAGATAAGTACTAAAGGTACGACCAACATTTTTAGCGAGTTAACAAATAGCTTGCCGATAATAGCAAAGGCACCATTTGTGATATAAGTATTAACGAAGCTGCCTTCGCCATTCAATCCTGAGTAGTTTAAAAATAGACCCAGTATGATACCGAGCACCATGGCAACGATAATCTTGCCTGTTAGTCCCATATTTTTCCACATATCCATATCCTTTGTGTGCATAACAGCGCTATAGTCAGTGTCACCCAAATCTATGTGACCGTGTTTGCCAATCTAACTATAATGCGTGTTATGACTATTAAGTTCTTGTGATTGTCGCTTGATGTCACATTTTCGAGGACAATATAAAAGAATAGTTAAGGGCACTGCAAGATTTTTTTATCATTTTATTCCAAGAGAACAATCCCTGTCACAACTATGTGCCCATAAAATAGTGATTATTTATTGTAAACGGTTTGTTTCTGATATGAAACAATATATTCATGAAAGAGTTTTTAGGGTAAATGGATATATCAAACTATTGATATTAAACCAGTGTTATCACTTTGATGTCATAAAATACGTTTACATTTTGGCAACTCCAAAAAAAACCAAACTGTCGCGTGTGGACAGTCTGGCTTTTGAAGTTTTATATTTATCGTCATGAATAATCACGATACTCATGAGTTTACGCGTTTGAATTGACCTTTTAGTTATACCTTATCATCTTCTTCACGTTCGCGCGGCAGATGCGTCTGATCATCTAAGGTTTGGAGGTGTTTGTCACTTGCGCTTTCGTCGACCTCATCAGGTGGAGCAATATGGCGACTGTGGTTGTTACTCATACGCTCATTGAGGTGAGACTCTGCATCACGGTAGCGATGATCAAGCGCTTCGGCTTCAGGATTTGATTTCTCAAAATTCGCCTGTGACTTGATTTCTTTCACAGTATCTTGCTCACTGACCATTTCTACATCACCATCGCTCTCATAGCCGTGATTAGGATTGGCATCACCAGTCTGTGGTTCTGTATTTGTCGTATCATTTAACTCATGCGTGACTGGCATCTCACTGTCAGTCGATACGCTACTTTTGTTTTTTACTTCTTTTTTTAGCGCTGCATAATTTGTTAGTTGATTGACAGCATTTTCGAGCGTATGTGGATTATCGCGCTCTTGAGCTTCTGATAGATGCTTATCAAATACATCGGTCAATAATGAATCAAAGCGCATGGCATTATATTGAATCAAGACCTCAGCCTCTTCTTCAGTGATGCTATCGTTTTGGCTCGCATGTACCACATGGTCTTCGAAGGTTAGGCCTTCAAAGCTGTCCTGATGTTCTGCCTTTTTAAACTTCTGCCACAGTGGTTCGATCTCAACCAAGGTCTGATAAGCATGCTCCATACGGCCTGTCACATCATCTGGGTCGGTATTGTAGTAAACCATGGTTTTGAGATAATCGCGGAATGGGTTGGTAGCAAAATCATCCATAAAGGTATCACCCAGCTGACGTTTTAGCTCATCGCTTGCTGGCGTAAAGATACGGCCACTTGGAAAAGTCACAAAGCTCACCACATTGGCGGCCATACGATTAGGGAAGTTGGCAAAGAAAGACACAAAAGCTTCTTGAATCGTATATAAGCTGTTTTGGAGTGCAACTTTGGCATGTAAACGCTCAGCTTCGGATTTACTACCATGCTCATAAAATTGCAAAATAGCCGTCGCGATAAATAAGTGGCTATGAATATCCGCTAAGCGACCAGACAGCATCTCTTTACGTTTGAGATCCCCTGCTAACAGTCCTAACGCCATATCTGCAGTTAGGGCAAAGCTTGCGCTTAGGCGGTTGATATGCTTGTAATAAGGACGAGTAAAGGCATCAGCAAAACGTGGCGCATTATCACTACCACCGACGTAACCTGCGATAAAGGCTTTTGCACCGCGATTAAAGGTATAGCCTAAATGCTTGAAGAACAGCGTATCGAACTTTTGGGTTGCCGCTTTTTTATCCTCACTCTGTAGCAGTTGCAGCTCATCGAATAGATAAGGATGACAACGCATCGCGCCTTGACCAAAAATCATCAGCGAGCGGGTCAAAATATTGGCACCCTCAACAGTGATAGATACAGGAATTGCTTGATAAGGTATCGCTAAGAAGTTACGTGGGCCCATCTGTACGGCACGACCACCAACGACATCCATACCATCATTGACCACACTACGCATGGTTTCGGTCGCATAATATTTTGCCATTGCAGTCATGACTGATGGCGTACCGCCTTGGTTTAACCCGCAAGTTACCAAATGACGGAACGCTTCTAACATATAAGTGTTACTTGCCATGCGACTGGTGGCGTCCTGTACACCTTCAAATTTACCGACTGATATTTTGAACTGTTCGCGAACTTTTGCAAATGCACCGACAGACAGATAGGTCATTTCACTGGCTGAGGTCGATAGAGCAGGCAAGGAGATACCACGACCCACGCCCAAGCACTCCATCAGCATACGCCAACCGCGACCAGCGTTTTCGACACCACCGATGATGTAATCTAAGGGGATAAAGACATCTTTGCCATCGACCGTACCATTCATAAATGGCGAGCCGATTGGGTTGTGACGTGGGCCCGTGACCACCCCTTCATGATTGGCAGGGATCAGTGCACAGGTGATACCATAATCGGTTTTGTTGGGATCTCCAAGCAGCCCTTCAGGATCATGCATCTTAAAAGCCAAACCCACGACAGTAGCGATAGGTGCTAATGTAATCCAGCGTTTGGAGAAGTTCATACGCAGACCAAGTACCTGCTCGCCCTCATGCGTGCCATAACAGACGACGCCTGTATCAGGGATCGCACCTGCATCAGAGCCCGCTTCAGGACCCGTTAAACCAAAGCAAGGTACTTCATCACCTTTGGCGAGACCCGGTAGCCAGCGCTGTTTTTGCTCGTCCGTGCCATAGTGCATTAGTAGCTCACCAGGACCGAGCGAATTGGGTACCATACAGGTCACTGCCGCAGTCGGTGAGCGCGACGCGATTTTACTCATCACGCGGCTTTGCGCATAAGAGCTAAATTCTAGACCACCAAACTCTTTTGGAATAATTAAACCTAAAAAGCCATTACTTTTGATAAATTGCCACGCTTCAGGTGAAAGCTCTTTATCTTTGTGCTGGATTTGCCATTCATCGAGCATAGCGCATAGCGTTTCTACTTCGTTATCAATGAAGCTTTGCTCTTCCTCTGAGAGCTTTGGATAAGGGTAATTGGCAAAAGCCTCCCAATTTGGCGCTCCCATAAACAGCTCTTTTTCCCACCAACTGGTACCAGCATCCAGTGCTTCACGCTCCGTATCACTCATACTAGGCATTGCACCACCCAAAGCCTTATAGACAGGTTTGGTAATGAGTGATTGGCGCAGTGGAGTGATGAGTAAAACCAAGCAAAGCAGCGCGATGGGCACCCCTAAGAGGAGCGACCATGGACTGATAATGGCAGTAACAATGACGGTGATCAAGGCAACAATACTGCCCGTGACTCGTGATAAGGACAGCAAAAAGATGGCCAAGACCACAGCTAATTGAATGATGACTGCCAAAATAAACAAGCCAATTGCCATGACTATCTCCTGTGGGATACTAAATAAAAAGTGTGAAATATAAGAAAATAAAAAGATATGAACCGTTATGATTATTGTTGTGGTTTATAACAAACAGTTCTATCCATATAATAGTTGGCAGCATAAATAACCTTGGTGCTGCTAGCAGACTCTTGTACTGTATACGGCTAAAACAAAAGCGCACTGCGTCAGCTGCCATAGAACAAGCTACTAATATGAAACAGATGTTGATGACTATCAATAGCCAAAGTGCTACGCTGTGTCGATAATATGTATCAAAGATTATCGTTAAAACGCTGCGATCCTTAAGGGGTGAGCAACTATCAAAATTGATAAGTCGCCCAGCCGCTCGTGTTAGTCGGTGCCAAAAGGTATCAGATTGCTTTCGGCATAAGATAAGGTATCGTTACGTCCAACGATAATGTGATCAACCAGTGAGAGATCTAATAAGTCACAGGCTTTTTTTAGCTCATAGGTCAGTAGATTGTCAGCAGCTGAGGGCTTGGCATCGGTATGAGGATGGTTATGCGCAATAATGAGCTGGCTAGCCGCATGGCTTAGTGCGTGCCGGAGTACATGCTTGATACAGACGGAACACGATGAGATGCCGCCTGTGAACAGTATTTCAAAGTTTAACAGGTTCAACGCATTGTCCAGACAGAGGACAGCAAATACTTCACGATGCTCACCGCGTAACTGGGTGCTGATATAATCTTTGACCACTTGCGAGCGCCCAAGTGCTTGCCCCGTTTTTAGCTTACTATCCAGATAACGTGTGCCCATCTCAAGCGATGCCAATATCTGAGCGTACTTGGCGGGACCGATCCCATGACAAGCAAGAACGGTTTTTTGCGGTGCGGCAAGCAGCTCAGCTAGGCTGCCAAACTGATCGATCAAATGACGCGCGAGCTCAATCGCTGACTGTGACTGCGTACCCGTACGTAAAAATATGGCCAGTATCTCCGCATCAGATAAGTGAGCGGCACCGAATTTCAATAATCTTTCGCGTGGTCTGTCATCCTCATGCCAGTCTTTAATCGCCATTGCCACTCCTTAAGAATAAATTGCTAATTGTTATCTGAGGTAAATACGGAAAATTTTACCCAATTTATCTCATAGTTGTTACTATAAGCGCAATTTTATCTTTTCACTTTTTTATTGATGCTACGCTTATGTCCAATATTGTGCTTGCTATTACTGGCGGTATCGCCGCTTATAAATCTGCTATATTTGCCCGCTTGTTGATTAAGGCAGGCTTTGATGTGCGCGTCATTATGACGATAGGCGCACAAGCATTTATCACACCGCTGACTCTGCAAGCGTTGACGGGTAACGAGGTGCATGTCTCATTACTCGATGAGCAGGCAGAAGCGGGGATGGGGCACATTGAGCTGGCTAAATGGGCGGACTTAATTGTCATTGCCCCTGCGTCCGCCAATACGCTCGCACGTCTGGCTATGGGAATGGCTGATGATTTGTTGACCACAGTGTGCCTTGCCACAACCGCACCAGTCATTATCGCTCCTGCCATGAATCAGCAGATGTGGGCGCATCCTGCGGTAAATCTGAATGTACAAACCCTACGTGATATGAACTATCAGATTATCCAGCCAGCCAGCGGTGAACAAGCGTGTGGTGACGTGGGCGCAGGGCGGCTGCCTGAGCCTGAGCAGTTGTTAGCTGAGGTACTCTTGTTCAAAGCAATGAACACGACGCCGCAATTATTAGCAGGCAAAAGAGTGGTCATTACCGCAGGACCTACAGTAGAAGCAATTGATCCTGTGCGCTATTTGTCCAATCATTCTTCAGGAAAAATGGGCTTTGCGTTGGCACGAGCTTGCGTGGCGGCTGGCGCAGAGGTGATCCTAATCGCTGGTGGTAAAGTGGCATTGCCCACGCCACTTAATGTCACACGAATTGATGTGCTGTCTGCCAAAGATATGCTGATCGCTGCCCAGCAATGTGTGGATGGTACGCATAGCGAGCTTCAATTGGATCTTGAAGATGAGCATGACCATTCTCATGAGCACGCACATGAACACGCACATGAACATAGTCATTCTCACACTCATGAGCACCATCATAGCGATTGTGGTTGCGGTGATGAGCATGAACTACCGCAGGCTTATACTGAACACCAATTCGTAAAGGCAGATATCTTTATCGCGACCGCCGCAGTAGCAGATTATCGTACCATCGATGCCGCCCCGCAAAAAATTAAAAAGACACAAGATGCTATGAATCTCAGCTTGGTTAAAAACCCTGATATTTTAGCGACGATTTCTCTTGCTCATCCAGAACTGTTTGTCGTTGGTTTTGCCGCAGAAACACAGGATGTCGAGCGTTATGCGCGTGGTAAGCTAGCTGCAAAAGCGCTAGATATGATTGCCTGTAACGATGTCTCACGGGCAGATATTGGTTTTGCTAGTGACGATAATGCCATGCAGGTATTTTTCTCTGAGCGCTATGAGCGTGATGCGATAACGTTAGACAAAGCCAGCAAAGACAAGATCGCTGAGCAGTTAGCCAGTATTATTGGTGAAACAATCGCTCAATGTCAAAACAGCTAGTGGTATAAATATAGGCGCTGAGCCTCAAATGGTATAAACAATATGACTAATATAGCTGGTGACGATAGCACTCAGATGCTAGTGCTGACGCTCATTTTTGCGCTGGCATCGCTGCTACACGGTATTAGCGGACTTGGTGCGACGCTCGTCACGACTACCGCGCTTGCTAGCATGTACCCATTGCCATATGCCATTGTATTGGTGATTTTCCCCTCGCTAGTGGTTAATATCATGACTTGGCTAGCAGGTGGTGAGCGCAGTGTTTGGCAAAACTTTATCTACTATGGCAGACGCTATTGGCTGCTGGCGCTCACAAGCTTGCTTGGCAGCATCTTGGGTGCTCAGTTGCTGCTGTGGATAAACAGTGCCTATATCCTATTGATGCTGGCGGCGGTCATTGGTTTTTATGTCACCAGTAGCGTGCTGGGCAAACAAATCCGCTTAGCAGATACGAAGCCCATGTTGATTGCTGTTGGTTTTGGTGCAGGCGTCATTGGCGGCTCGACCAATGCGATGTCGACCATACTGATGATGTATCTGCTCTCTGCCAGTGATGATAAAAACACCATCGCCAAAGTCGGCAACATGTGTTATTTCTTAGGCAAAGTGGCACAAATTATCGTGTTGCGTGAGCCTATCATGGCATTGAGTAGCGATGAGTGGCAGCTGATTGCCTTGCTCAGTGTGATATCTATTGTTACGCTTTTAGTCGGAATTCGTCTACGTCGTTATTTGCCACAAGCGCGTTTTCGTCAGCTTATTTTATTGATTCTAGTCGTGCTTGGAATACGCGTGGGCTGGCAAGGCGTGATGGCGTTTTTGTAGTATGGTCAGTAATAAACAGAATCAAACCATCAACTATTACAGGCTACTGGTATAAATCTTGCTTACGTGCTGCTATCGTTCGATGCGGCACAAACAACATCCCAGTAGCACTGACTCGGTTTAAAGTAAGTTGACTATAGGGAGTGTTTTTCAGGTTAACGATTGAATAAATTTAACACGATGGTCGCGATAACACTGATAACTACCATAGTGACCACTGGAAAATAAACCCGTGTATTGCCTGAGGTGTGTTTGATATCGCCTGGCAGATTGCCGAACCACGAAAAGGCATTGGGAAAAACCAGCCAAATGACCCCGACAACCACTAACACGATGCCAATTACAATCAGTATTTTTGCCATATAAGCCTCGCTAATCTTATTTTACTCTTTTGTCTCCACCATACATGCGCTGAACCTTAACCAGCTATTTCACCAAAATACAGCTGCTGTGCCACTCGAAAGGTATTGCAGTGCGCCTCGACCACATCTTCAATATTTTCAGAATAACCCCCACCCATGACGATAGCAACTGGAATGCTAGCGGCTTTTGCTTGCTCAAGCACATATTCATCACGAGCTTTGCAGCCTGCTTGCGTTAAGCCAAGTTTACCCAGTTTATCGGTCGCCAGTACATCAACTGCAGACTGATAAAAAATCATATCTGGTGCAACTTCAGTAATCAAGCATGGTAGGGTGTCTTTTAATAACCTAAGATAGGTCGCATCGTCTGTATTATTATCGAGCTCAATGTCTAGGTCAGAGACTTGTTTGCGAAACGGGTAGTTCTTAGCGCCATGCATGCTAAAGACAAAAACGCGTGGCTCATCCGCCATGATGCTGGCATTGCCATTGCCTTGATGGACATCCAAATCCACAATCAAAATTTTCTTCGCTTGTCCGCGATTTAATAATAAATTGCTGGCGATACAGACATCGTTAAACACACAAAACCCCTCGCCATGATCGGCAAATGCATGATGGGTGCCGCCCGCGACATTCATCGCCACACCGTATTGCTGAGCATATAGCGCGCACTCATAAGTTGCATGGGCGATATAGCGACCGCGCTCCACCAACTGCGGTGTCATCTCAAACCCAATTGCTCGTGCCGCCTTTCGCGGTAACGTTTGGGTTTTGAGCTGATACCAGTACTCTGCTGTATGAGTGGTCAAAATCTCCTCTTCGCTTAAGCAGGCAGGGGCAAAGAAGTTATCTTGACTGACCGTGCCCTCACTCAATAAGCGCTCCGGAATCAAGATGTATTTTTGCATGGGGAAGCGGTGCTTTTCGGGCACAGAGTAGCGAAAGACGTCAGAGTAGGCAATTTTTAGCATAAGAATTCTAGCTTAATATTGATGGTTTTTTGGATATGCAAATAGATAGATGAGCGACCGCTAAGTGCGGCCTCATTGCGTAAACTATATGAGTGAATAAACTGACGCATTACTGAACAAACTGCGTCGGTAAAAAGAATGTGCGTGCATCTGATTGCTGGCGCAGCTCTGTCAGTAATGTCTGCATATCTTCAGCAGGGTCCTGATTATTAATCAAGTCGCCAAATAGCTCGCTTGCAACCGTGGTCATCGCAACGACGCTTTGTAGTGAGTGCTCAATGATCTCAGTATCGATACCAACCGCTTCGACATCGATCGCATTTTTGTAGCGTATTTCCCCATCATTGACATCCATCTCTAGGTTGCCAATAAGCATGTCATAGTTAATTTGAGTGATGAGTAGTAGGGCAGCGCTCTGATGACTCTCTGGTATCAAAAATGGCAAAATGCCATAGATTGCTAACAGTTTATTTTTTTCCTGAACACGAAACAGGTAACCACAGTCTATTTTTTTATGACGCATTCTTAGGGATAAATGATGCGATTGCTGGCTGTCGCCGGTTTTGGGACGATAGTGCGTATAGTGCCATTGCTTGTCATTGAAGTACTGTTTTAAGCAATCAACGATGGGCGTCTCGTTATGATGTGGTGGGGCTGTGTTTTTTTCATCGGTTTTGAGCGTGGCATCAGGCGTTGATAATTGATCATTGCCCGAATGAGAACCGTCTACAGGGCTGATGCTGTCCGCTGCTTGAGTGGTATTAGCAGAAGCCATCCTGTTTTTCTTTCTCGCAGCATCAGTTACTGGCTGCGGGGCAGAAGCAGTCAGTAACTGTTTGATTTTTTGCCATAAGCTGAGTTTATTGGGTTGACTCATAATAGTATGCTGACAAGTAAGGGGTGTAAATTAATCGTGATTGAGCGCCAAGCCTTCTTTGATAGCAGGCTGTGCATAGAATGCTTCTAGCATGTCACGAATATGAGCCGTTAACCAAGGCGTTTCAATGGCGTTGTATACGATAGGTAATAGAGCGCTGCTACATTGCGCCATAGCCTCTTCATTGATATGCAAACTCGCCGCAATGGTCGCTATCGTGTCGGATTGATGATTGGCATACCAAGTATCAATACTCGCTGATACCAAACTGTGTAGATAGGGTGACAGTCGCAGGCGGTTGTAGCTTTGCTGGATGCTGGCTTCAATATGATCGATGCTGCTATTATCAGGTTCATCGCTTAAGTAAGTTTGTAGCTCACTGATTGGTTGGTCTTTGATACGATCCCAGCCCATGACCATCAGACGCGCCACTTCTTGATTTGACAAATGCGCTTGTGCATTGGCCTCAGCTCTGCGCGTCAAGTCTTTGATATTGCGATGCAAGTACGTTTGTAGTTTTTCATCGAGGTTTCTATTGGTCGCTTTCTCAAACGAGCTGCGCCCAAGCTTCATCAGTTTACCAACACCGCCCGCTTTATCAAGCGTGGTCTCCATAAAATCATTGATAGCGTGATAGAGCGTTTGGGTCAATAGATCCGCAAAGGTTTCGTTACCCACCAGCGTATGAATGAGGACGTTACGCTGCTGCTCATGGCTACCAATATAGTTAGCAAGGGTCTGAATTTGGGTGTCATCGACCAGCTCAGACAAAGGCACGTTGTCATTGACTGGATGATAGATAATGGTATGCAAAATGTCACGAATATCTTTGCGCATTACATCAGTCATTGGCTGATTTAACAGCCAGTCTTTCATTAAATGCTGTAAATGGTCACAGGTGATGTAGTTGCTTAAGGGCTGCGCGCCAAACCAGTGCCATGCTTCGAGGGCAAGCGGTTCAGCCTGCTGCAACAACCATTGCTGCATAAAATCAACTTGCGTGTCAATCAAGCTGTCTATCGTCAAGCGGCTGGTTAATGGTGCTTTTGACAAGTTGGTGTCTACATTGACACTATTAGTCTCCGCATCTGGCATTTGATTTTGGCTATCTTGTGAAGTCTGCATAGGTTTTGAAGTCATATTTTGAGGTCGTATTTTTTTGAGTTCGTACTTTTTGAAGTAAGAGTAATCGACAATTTGTTATACTGTGTGTTTGTGGTGAGCATAGGGTATTATGCCACGAACATTACCTTTGTTTGTGATGAATATTGACTGCTGCTTGATAAATAACCAGAGGTTTTGATGACGGTTTTGGATACGCCTGTACTAACGCTTGATGAGATGACGGTTCAGCGCGGCGAGATACCGCTCTGTGAAGGGGTGACGCTAACTTTGTCAGCGGGTAGTATTTGTCATCTGATTGGCGCAAATGGAACCGGAAAGACCACGTTACTCATGCAGCTGGCAGGATTATTACCGGTTTTAACAGGTGAGATTTCTTATCAAGGTCTATCAGGTCTACCTATTCAACCGTTATATGTTTCGCACCAGCTTGGTATCCATCCGAATCTAACCGTGGCACAAAACCTGACATTTTTATTGAATTTATATGGCATCACGCCAAGCACGACTGATATTGACGATGCACTCACTTGGGTTGGGCTACAAGGGTTTGAAACGATCAGCTCGAGTCATCTATCCGCTGGTCAGACACGGCGCATCACGCTGGCAAGATTGTATTTATTGACGCCAGCTGTCACACCGCTGTGGTTACTTGATGAGCCGTTTACCGCGCTAGATGTCGATATGGTGGCACGTATGGAAGCACGGTTATGCGACTTTGCTCATGCTGGTGGCTCGATACTGATGACCAGCCATCAAGCCGTTGGTGTTGCCAATCAAATGCTCGATTTGTCAGATTACATGGTCTAAATGTGACTGCTATCAGTACCATCAGTATCGGTAAAAGGATGAATAATGACAGACAGTCCAATGCAAGTGAGCACAACCATAACCGCGAATAAAAAATCAAATGTTATTGTCACAACGCCGCGCAGTATTGGGTTTATGCAGTTGTGGCGCCGTGAATGGCAAGTTAAGCAGCAAGGGGCGGTACAATGGTTGTACCCATTGGTACTGTTTTTAGTGATTATCACCTTGTTTCCACTAGCGGTCGGTAGTGAGCCTGCGCTTTTGCAGCGTCTTGGCGTATCAGCCGTGTGGATTGCTGCATTGCTGTCCTTGGTGATGGGTGTTGATGGCTTGTTCAAGCCTGCACTTGATAACGGTACGCTTGCGCAATTGGTCGTCGCCAACGCGTCACTACCGTTATGGGTATTGATTAGACTGGTCATTCATTGGATTTTTAGCAGTGGTATTGTGGCATTGCTTAGTCTGCTTGCTGTGCCGCTATTTCAGCTGAGTTGGTTTGAGGCGGGGATATTGATGGCCTCTATCGTGACAGGCAGTCCGATGCTTTTGATGCTATCCGCAGTCGCCAGTAGCTTAACGCTGTCATTGAAGAATGGCGCGGTGCTAGTGCCTTTAATTGCTTTGCCGATGCAATTGCCAGTATTAATTTTTGCTACAGGCGCGGTTGATTTATTTGCCACTGGCCTGAATGGCTTACCTATCTTGGCGCTATTGCTGGCAGGAAGTATTATATCCGTCCTAGTGATGCCATGGGTCATTGCGCTGACCCTAAAAATGTCATGGCTCAATTGATTAATACATTTGCCAGATATTAAAAAACCCAGTCGTCTAAATCCAGTTATCTAAACGCCATGTATTATCATTGTGTTGAAAACGGGCAATTTTGGTATAATAGTCAATTGAATACGTAAACAGCTCTTTGTAGATTCTATCCAGTGTTTAACGCCAGCAGGTGAGCTGATAGTGTGCTTTTGTAGGCCACATCGGTCATGACCAGTAAGCTGTGTAATAGGTTTATTCCCATGCCCAACCTGAATAACGTCTCGTCTCCTAGCCTATGGCAGCGCATTTGGCAGGGCTTCTTGACCACCGTAGGTACCAAGCAGTTCTTTCAGATTTTTAGTCCTTGGGTCAAGTGGCTCGCGATATTAGCCAGTCTCTGTTTGCTCATTGGTAGCGTATGGGGTCTTGCTTTTGCGCCGCCTGATTATTTGCAGGGCAATAGCTACCGTATTATTTTTATCCATGTGCCCGCAGCCAGTCTTGCTATCTCTATCTATTTCTCCCTTGCCGTCTTGGGGGTGATTTATTTGGTGTGGAAGATTAAGACAGCCAGTTTGGTTGCGCAGGCATTGGCTCCGATGGGATTTTTGCTTTGTGTGATCAGTTTGCTCACAGGGTCTATTTGGGCCAAGCCAACATGGGGGACCTACTGGGTATGGGATGCGCGTCTTACTTCAATGCTGATATTAGCGTTTCTATATGCAGGGGTGATGGCGCTGTTTGCTGCTTTTGAGCACACGGCCAATCGTGGTAAAGCGGCTGCTATTTTATCTATTGTTGGTGCGGTGAATCTACCGATTATCAAGTACTCCGTAGAATGGTGGAATACCTTACATCAAGGGGCCACTTTTAGTCTGACCGAAGCACCGAAGATGTCAGCTGACATGTGGATGCCACTGTTGCTCATGATTATCGGTAGTTATTTGTTGGTTGCGACCATGGCGATTTATCGTACCAATACGCTGATCTTACATCGTGACCAAGGCAAAGCGTGGGTCAAAGAATACATTCGTGCTCAACACAAATAACGGCTAGGAACCTACTATGCAGCCTTACTTTTATAGCATATCTGAGTTTGTCGCCATGGGTAAGCATGGGGTCTTTGTATGGTCATGTTGGGCGATTACCATCGGTGTGATGCTGGCCTTTATTATTTATAGTCGCAGACAAAGACAAGCGCTTATCAAGCAGCTGACGATTCAACAAGTACGTCAGGCACAGCGCACGACCAAAAAATCCACACCGATCACCAAGCAGTCTGACTGAGAAAATATATTAATATCAGGGTTTTAGCATAAGAAACTATATGCTTTTATTGACAAAAATATGACCTCGCGAGTAGCTATAGGGCTTATTGATTTGTCCGAAAAATGCTATCATATGATCATTAGAAGATTACGATTAGAAAGATTTTTTGACAATATTTCTTGCAAGCGTTTTTCTAATCGTCGTTTCTTTAATATTTTCTGTTTTATGGGCTAATTGTATTTAAAACAGAGACTCATCAACGAGGTAGAGGTATGAATGCAGTTCGTCGGAAAAAACTGACGTGGGTGATGTTTACGCTGGCAGGTGCAGCTGTAGCAGTCATATTGGTTATTTATGCTATCGGGCAGCAAACCGACTATTATTTTGATGCGACCGCTATCGCTCAAGGTGAGGCGCCTCAAGACAAGCGTATTCGTGCTGGTGGTATGGTGGTGGCTGGTAGTGTGCAGCGTGCAGCAGACAATCCATTGAATGTTGAGTTTGCGATTACTGACTTTCAATCAACCGTACCTGTGACTTATCAAGGTATTTTGCCAGACTTATTTGCCGAAAACTCAGGTGTGGTGGCTACAGGCAAGATGCAAGGCGATACCTTTGTCGCTGGTGAAGTATTGGCAAAGCATGACGAAAACTATATGCCACCAGAAGTCGCTAAATCAATGAAAGAAAACAATCGTAGCGGGGCAGTGCCTTCTTCTGAGCAATACAATCCTGCCGAAAGAATTCATGAGACTGAAACCCTGCAACAGTAATGATGATAAGTATTGATGACATATAAAAAGGCCATCGATTATCGGTGGCCTTTTTTTGAGTTGAGACTATTCAATCAATGATTAGTCATCCCATTCAGGGCTATAATCAGGATGCTCAATCTTACGACCATCAGAACTGGCTAGCTTGCCGATTTTTTCTAATTCATCTGCACTCAACTCTACTTTGATGGCGTCTAAATTGCCTTGCAGGTGATCAGGGTTAGACGTTTTCGGGATGGCAACGCGGTGTTTGTCTGATAAGATCCATGCCAATGAAATCTGCGCTGGCGTGACGTTATGCTTATTTGCAATCTCTTTGATGATATCGTTATCAAATACATCGCCACGTGCCAATGGTGAGTAAGCTTCTAGCAAAATATGATGGTTATTCAAAAATGCCTGCAAGGTATCTTGCTTGATGAACGGATGGAATTCTACTTGGTTCACAACGATTGGTACATCCGCATATTTTTTGGCTTCGATGATGTGATCAATATTAAAATTAGACACACCGATATGGCGGGTCAACCCTTGCTTTTGCAGCTCACACAAGGCAGGGATGGTCTCAGATAATGGTACACGATCATCTGGCCAATGTAGTAGCAATAGATCGACATAGTCCACGCCCAAATTTTCTAGAGACTTTTTAGCTGCAGCTTTGAGCTTTTCTGGCTCAAATTTCATGTCATCTGGAAAAATTTTGGTCGTCAAAAAGAATTTATCGCGCGCCACGCCCGATTGCTTGATACCTTCACCCACTTCTTTTTCGTTGCCATAAGCTTGGGCGGTATCGATATGCTCGTAGCCCATTTCTAGGGCTTTTTTAACCACGTCTACGCAGTCTTGACCAGTTGATTGCCAAGTACCCAGTCCTAAAACGGGAATATTTGCTTGTCCTGCGGTACGAATAGTATAGTTTTTAGTCCTCATATTTTTATCCTTATAGTCAATCCACTAAAAAAG
>NZ_DDNS01000010.1:37189-89120 GCF_002341255.1 Psychrobacter sp. UBA2514 | reverse complement strand
AATACAAGCGTAGACCTTGCCATTACGCTTTAACTGGCTGTGGTTTTATTAACACCGATTAGGCTTGCTGCTGTTCTCGCGGTAGAACCGGCAACAAATAGCTCGATGAGTCTGTTTTGTTTATACCAACTTAGTTTACTCTTTCTCATAGTGCTATCCTAAATAATTTTACTTATCTAGGACAGCCCCAAAAACAATTAGTCTAAAAAAAAGACTTAGCAAACGTCTCCTTTAAACTCTTTGGCTCACGGCGCTTGACGTCGTTGAGTTTATGGCGAGTCTCGGAGGCGACTTGATAGGCCTTGAGACGCGACTGTTGTAAGTTTCCGATAGGACGGTTCTCTTCAAGACAGCGAAATGGGGTAAAGGATAGATTCTCCATAATCTCAAAATTACCGTCATCTGGTACGTCTTGGCAAGGAAGGGTTAAACGCGCTACGGTGACAAAGGGCGTATCCGACTCTTGCCACTGCGTCGTAATCTCTTCAATCGGCTGCTTTTTGAGATTACGGCATAGCTGAATCTGGATATCAAACTGATAATCATGTTCGCGTATCTCCTCGACGATAAGCGGTCGCAGCGCCTCTTCGCGGGCGTCGACATCGACATCACGGCGCGTGACTTTTTTGACAGAAGCGGCTGTTGGCGTTGCCCGTATCTTTGCCATATAATCACCATGACGCACCACACCTTGCGAATGAAAGTCGTATAACAAGGTATTTTTTGGTTCAATCCTCGTAAAGCCGCCGATAGCTTTAAAGGTTTTAATCGACTCTTTGGTTGGTAATCTTGAGCCGTAATTGGTCAGCCAGTTAAACGCCAACTGCGCTTTACCGATCGCGCCCTTCTCCGTGTATTTAGGTAATTCCAAAAACAGTCTTGAGAGATAGGTATACTCCTCAATTCTATTGCAAAAGAACACCGGATGATTGATAAAGTTATAATCAAAGGTCGTACTGTCCTCCTCCCCGGGAGCGAGCTTCTTACCCGGTACGTCAAAGACTTTAATCGCGAGACCTTGAGCAAAGCCCAACTTACGATCAGCGAATACTCGAGATGAACCGTTGGACAAACGAATCACCGCATCATGAATGCCCGCTTTAGCATACAAACCTTGCGCGTACTCTTTGGGAATATCATCTAATATCTCAAACTTAGCTTTTAGTGCGCAGTACCCCTTGGCATGCGCATCACGCGTGTGATAATCGATATTGCTAGCTTTATCACTACGCGCAATATAGCTTTTGATATCGTCGGTAATAGTACGAATGTTTTTTTCGTCCTCAGCATTTAATTCGATATATTTTGGATCGTAGGGGACGTATTTGGGTTTAAATAATTTTTTTAGCATTATATTTCCTAATTTTATTCATGATTATTATTGTTAAGTGGTGACTATTATAAATGGTACTGAGAGTTAAGACAGCTCGCTAATCCATTTTAGCGCCGATAAACTCGGAATAAAAAAGTACTCGCCGCCGTGCAAGGTATTAAAGGTTTCAATACCATGGTAGCGTTTGCGAATTGGATCAGCCGGAACAGTAAAGGTATCTGCATCGCTGTCTTTATCACTTCCTCCTTTATCACCAGAGTGCAAACCAACCATAGGATCTTTTTCTTCGCCTAAGCTCATAAAGTTGCCATCGTTGATCCACTGTGATTGCAAGAACTCAACCGTCTCCATGGCATGAGCATTAATACCAATAAAAAACAGACCGCGATCTTTGCCATCGTCCTCTATTACATCGGATGGCACAACTTCACCAAAGCCCACGCTACGTCTAACGATACGGTGAATACGCACATCAGATAAAATAAAATCTTCGCTATCGCGTGGGTTCATACGCCTGATATGCGCGCCAAACGGACACTTTTTACCGTAAGGATCGTCTTTATAACCAAAGTCGTTATTGCGGCTAGGATCATCGCCAAGCGCTTTATCATCATGATCGGGAGACAAAACGAGCGGCGCGCCTGAACGCCAGCGTCCCCACATTTTTGCACCCAGCAGCTCCGCCTCTTCTTCGCTGTCGGTATTATCTTTGCGGTATTTATTAAAAGTAGCAACATGGCTATGATAAGCACGTAACACCATAAACGAGCCGTTCTTGCCTAAGACTTCAGGCTGCGGCATAGGTGCAACTAGTCCTGCCTCCCCTTCGTAACCGAGCACAAACTCCCCTGCGGCAATAGGATCGCCGTCATGGTTCGAAGGCGTCTGAATACCACTGCCTTGAATCTCAGGATTACTGATACCATCACGATAACCAAAGACGTTTTTGACGTTGTCATTTGAACCAAAGTCCTGCTCGATTAGGATTTCTACATCACCATTAGCAGGATTGTCCACATCGATATGATCGGTAAGATGATCTCGAAGCTCATCAAGTTTGGCCTGCCATTTATCTTTGGTATCAGCGATAATAGCCGCGCCCACATGGATATCACCCTTATCCCCAAAAGGTGCCATCCAATTCTCAGGGGCATTAACATCAAAATCGCGTAACTGCTCAGCACGCGCTGCCATACCTGCTTTAAAAGACTCAGGAAAGCTATCAAGTGATGACTGCGGTACACCTAATGCTTGTAGACCCTCGTAAGTCATGACGATAGACAGCGTGGCTTGCATGTCTTTGTGCCAGTCTTCACTACCGGTTACATCAGGCAACACCTGTGCTAGCATTTGTTTGCCAACGTCAGCATTATTGATTTTTAGTGCTACTACCGTGCCAAAATATGGGGTGGGACGCTCACGTAGGACGATGGATTGAATATCTTTTAGCTGCATGGTGACGAGATTGGGGTTAAAGACCCCGCGCGCCCTACGAGCCATCATCTCAATACCGTCACCGACTTCCTCTTTCACACCTTTAAGCCACGTCTCAAAATCACTGTTTTCGATGCGATTGCCAAACTCATCTTTTAAGTCTTGCAACTTATCGGTCAATCCCGTTAAAGGTTTGTTATCATCATTACTCATACATCGCCCTATTCATTTTTTATCGTTATTAAAATATGATCGTATCAAAGCCCTGAAATTTATGCGCTTAAAAATACAATGTCTAAAAAATTAGTTTGTTTGCGCTTCATCTAAAGCTTTATTGATGCCTTTAACAATACGCTCATGACGGCGAATATCTTGTACCGTCAGATGCGGGACGCCTACGTACCAGCCTGCAGCGGTAATCTGATGATCAAGAATAAACTGCTTAACACTTGGGTCTTTGATACCCGGCCAGCCTTCGACATTGCCGAATAAAATATCCATGAGTTCAGGAATTTTGGTGGCGAAATCATCAATATAAGGATCCCAGTCACCGTCATAAGCGGTGCAAAAAAGCACTCTTGTATCATTATCTAAAAAGACGAAGCGCAAATCGTGCAAAGTGCCTACCCTTGTCGCGCCTTTTAGATTGCCCCCTGCTATTTTTAGAATCTCTTTGAGACGGGCAGCGCCGCCGTCTTTTAGCGGTGCGATAACGGTAAGCTCGGATACTTTGCCTGACTTTAGACCTTTCTCGCCGGCGCTAGAGATTGAGTGATCATAACCATCATTGCCGCCCTCTTTTAAATTCGCCACTAACAGATCTGCCCGCAGTTTAAAGGCATCCATAGACTCAGTGATTTTATCTTTCAGATCTTCTGAATTATCGATAATCCGCTCTTTATTATTGTTTTTACTCATAAGTCTTTCCTATATGATTGCTGTTGAGCTATTACCATAGCAAAAACGGTAAAAGGCTCAAGTAATAGCGGACTAATCACACAAAACAAAACATAGATTTAACAATAACGTTTTAAATTGCAGCAGTGTTACAAAAATAGACGGCGCACTTACCGGTGCAATAAATCTTGGTCGTACTTATTAAGTCTTTAAAAGCATGACTGTTTTTGTACTCGTTATTAAATACTAAAAAAGCTTGGCTACTCTAGGTAACCAAGCTTTGAAATCATACTTCGAGTTTTTATAATTATTTATATAGTCAGTTCAAAATAAAATTGTTATGGTTAGGACAAACATCATAAAACAATTTGGATAAGTCGTTTTCCATCCAGCCTTGGCGTAGAAACTTTACTTGTGCCCATTTCTTTTCAATGGAATTCAGATCAGGGCTGTATGGTGGCAGCCATAGAATACGATGACCATGCCTATTCAGTAGCTTTTGAATACGCTTACTCTTATGAAATCTGGCATTATCCATCACAATCAAGCATTTGGTTTTAAGACTTGGGATTAGCTTGTGTTTGCACCAGTGATAGAAGACGATGCTGTTGATGTTTGTCTCAAAGTAATCTAGGGCAAACAGCATCTTTTCATACAGAGCACCGATAACGTTGGTTCGCTTTTTACCTTACCAGTTGTAGCTATCGATACAAGGCTTACCAATCGGTGCATAACCATGAGAGCGAATGGTCTGACTCTCAAAGCCGCGCGCGTATATATAAACGATGGGGTAGCCTTGCTGCCTAAAGCTATAAAGCTTACTGTGGTATATCGCTCTTTTGATCGGACAGGCTTTTGGATGTTCTAAAGTCTTTTTTTTGACTGATACCAAGCCGCTTTAGGGCATGATGAATGCCTGTTTTACTACAGTTCAAACGGAAATACCCCCCAAATTTAAAACACCAAATAAGTAGAACTAAGCTGCCATTATACTATCGATATCCTTCCAATTTTCTTGCATCTCTGCGAGTATAAGCCTTATCTGTTTGCTCAAACAAAAAATCCTAATACCACTTTTCATCGTGGTATTAGGATTTTTTTATATCTTTTCTATATTAAAAAGAAGTACGGCGATAGTGACGGTATTCAGGTAACCAAAAGTTTGCCTCTATTCTGCGTTGTAAGTTTTCCGCGGTATCAGGTAGTGCCAGCTTATCTTCAACCGCTTGCACTGCTACGGCATAGGCTATTTTTTCACTAATCTCTCTGATCACTTTGATTGGCGGTAGTATAGCACCCGGTGCTTTTTGGTACTCCATAGAGATATCTGCAAGGGCTTGGCTTGCCGCCATTAGCATATTATCACTGATACTTGTCGCCTGAGCCGCCAAAACGCCAAGACCGATGCCTGGGAATATATAGCTGTTATTACACTGAGACACCTCAAAGGTCTGGCCATTGAAGGTCGTGGGAGGAAAAGGACTGCCTGTTGCAATGATGGCTTTGCCACGACTCCAGTTCATCACTTCTTGCGGTGTTGCCTCAACACGAGTTGTTGGGTTTGACAGCGGTAATACAATTGGATGTTCCGTATTGGCGCATAACGCTTCGATGACCTCTTGGGTAAACAGACCTTTTTGGCCACTGACACCGAACAATACCGTCACACCGCCTTGCTGAACGACTTGTGCCAAACCGAGCTTGTTGCTCTTGTCCCAATGCGCAATGTCTGATTCTTTTTGTACCAATGGTACTTGGAATTTTTGTAGCTCGGTCATGCTGTCGGTCAACAGACCATAACGATCCACCATAAATACTTGGCTACGTGCTTGCGCTTCAGTCAACCCTTCACGCTGCATTTGGCGAACAATATGTTCGGCGATACCACAACCTGCCGAGCCTGCGCCCAAAAACGCGATTTTTTGCTCGCTTAATTTTTGACCTTTATTCAAGCAAGCAGCAATCAAGGTACCGACCGATACCGCAGCTGTCCCTTGGATATCATCATTGAAACAGCATAGCTGGTCACGATATTTATTCAATAATGGGGTGGCATTTTCCTGTGCAAAATCTTCAAACTGCAATAACGCTTCTGGCCAACGGCGTTTAACGGCTTGAATGAATAAATCCACAAACTCATTATACTCATCGCCAGAGATACGTGGGTTTCTCCAGCCCATATACATAGGATCGTCAAGGAGCTGTTGATTATTGGTGCCGACATCTAACAAGATTGGTAAGCAATACGCTGGGCTAATACCACCGCACGCCGTGTATAAAGACAACTTACCGATTGGAATGCCCATACCGCCAATACCTTGGTCTCCAAGGCCCAATATACGTTCGCCGTCAGTGACAACGATCACTTTGACGTTTTGTTTGGTGGCATTTTGCAATATATCATCAATTTGATGGCGCTCAGCATATGAGACAAATAGCCCCCGTTTACGGCGATAGATTTGCGAGAATTTTTCACACGCTTGACCAACTGTCGGGGTATATATGAGCGGCATGATTTCTTCAATGTGCTGCTCAACCAAATGATAAAACAAGGTTTCATTGGTGTCTTGAATATTACGCAAATAGATATGCTTGTCCATATCACTCGTGAATGAGCGCAGCTGATGATAAGCACGCAATGATTGCTCTTCAATCGTCTCAATATTATGCGGTAGTAACCCAGTTAAATTAAAGCTATTGCGCTCTTCTGCTGAGAAGGCACTGCCTTTATTGAGTAAAGGGGTCTCTAAAAGAGCGGGGCCAGCAACGGGAATATATAAGGGACGCTTATTTGACATGATAAAATATTCTTCTTAAGGGCATATGAATGAAAACTGTATTAGGGCTGCATTATACATAGCATCGACTGCTATTTAACAATATGTAACAAAATCATTTTAAACATGTATTTTTTTAGAGATCTTTATCATTATGCATTCCATCCTGATTCGCATCCAATCGCTGACAATATATAATTGTCTTGATAAACAATTGCCCAATTGATATAGCAGATATATACTCTTATAAAAGCATATATTTGTAAGGGAGGCTAAATTGTTTATTAATCATAAAAGATGTCCGAAATGTGATACTAGCCTCAAACGTTCTGATTGGAGCTGTAGCCACTGTGGTAACCAAAATTTGACGAATTGGATGCTCACTTTGCCTATGTGGGGCATTGGCATTTTTATCTTCATCATGATTATTCTATTGATGATTAACAATTTTTGTAGTACTGAGATGTTCCGTTCATTTAGCAAGAGTTATGGTGTTATGTGCTGATTATAGACATAAAAAAGCCCAGCTATATCAATAGCTAGGCTTATATTTATCAAGTAGCTCATATCTATCAAGTGACTAAAGATGACTAAATAAAATCCATGTACCGATGGCAATTAGCATCACACCACCAAATATTTCAGCTCTGTGACCGATTATGGAGCCCAACACCTTTCCTAACATCACCCCTAGCGTGACCATTATCGTAGTCGCTAGACCAATCAGACCTGCCGCCAGCAAAATATTGACCTTGACAAATGCTAGGCTCACACCGACAGCCATGGCATCGATGCTGGTACCAAATGCAGTCAAAGCAAGTTTGAAAACAGAATGTCTCGATAGCACTTCTGCCGTTTCATCACTTGGCTTCAGTCCCTCATACAGCATGTGCAGACCGAGCGTAAAAAGTATGACAAACGCGACCCAATGATCCCATGCCTCAATAAAAGACGCATCTATAAAGGATGTGGCAGAGTGACCAATTAACCAACCAATAATCGGCGTGATCGCTTCAATGGTGCCAAAAATAACACCCATTCTGAAGGCTTCGGTAAAACGAGGGTTTTTAAGAATTGCTCCTTTACTGATTGCCACAGAAAAGGCATCCGTAGACATAGAAAAAGCAAGTAATAGAAGTGCGATAGGATTCATGTGATTTTCTCTGGTCGAGTATAGAGTCCACGACATAGCCACACCCCCGACCTGCAGTGTAGATATATCGATGGTCTCGCCAACCGAGAGGTGTTCGCACCATGGCATGTGGCCAAGTGTGTTGATACGAACGCTTTCGCAGTACGAAAGCAGGCTACTCCCCAAAGAGTGCTTAGATTAGCATTGATACGCTATAAGTCAATCATAAAATACTAAAGAAGAATTTTACACCTGATAAAGCGTGAAGTTGGAAACGCTAGCAAATACTCTTGGAGCAGATGAATGATTTAGAGAGTTATGAACATAAAGAAACCCTTCACGCTAAATTTTCATAGCATGAAGGGTTTTTTAATGCGTGGCGCTTTTTAGTAATCCACGGTATAGCTCAAGCCGTAAGTTGTCCCTGAAGCAGGCAAACGGTTTAAATCGCCAAAGGTCGTTTGATGATACACGGTCTGATAGTCTTTGTTTAAGATATTATACACGCCGTAGCCCATACGGCCGACAGGCAGTTTGACTTGCCCAAGCACATCAAAGGTCGCATAGCCTGTTAATGGCTGCGCACTCGCGTCTGGGTCGTTCTGTTGGTCCTTATAAGCCTTGTCGCTACCGCCGACTGCCAGCGCTTGCAAGCGAATATTGCTGCCTTCGCTAAAGTTATACTGCGCGTATGCCGTGCCTTTGAGTGGCGTCAGGCGTACTGCATCCAGCTCCAGCCAGTCGCCGTCTTTTTTGTATTGCCCGCGGGTATAGGCAAGGCTGCCGCCAAACTGCCAGTCTTTGTTCAAATCATGCGTGAGCGAGGCTTCAGCGCCGTAAATACGTTCGTCCGTATCGACGACTTCGACGGTATAGTCGTTGGTAAAGCGCACGGTTTTGTCCGAGTCGTTATAAAAACCGCTAACCTTTGCGCTGGTATCACCGCGCTTACCTGTCCAGCCCAGCTCATAGTTATTGATAGAAATCGGCTGAATATTGTCTGAGTTGACCACAAATCCAGCACGCACGTCACGTAAAGCGCGCTGCACGTCAGCCGTGGTAAAGCCTTGCGAGAAGTTAGCAAAGACTTGGTCGTCATCGGTCAACTGATAGCTGGTACCAAGGTTAAACAGCACTTTGTCGTGCTTACTGCTACCCGCCTCAACCGCGCCTGCTTCGTAATCAATACCGTAAGCGTCAGCAATATCACTGATGCCATTGGTCGCAAAATAATCCGCCAATAGCTGCTCATAAATGGGCACAAAACGGTCGGTATCTGATTTGATGTTTTGATAGCGCACGCCAGCGCTGGTGTGCCATTTATCGGTCATATCCACATCGGCATTGACGAACGCGCCCCATTTATCGATGGTGGTTTTTGGTCCGCCGTTATAGCTCAGACCATTACTTGTTGAAGTCAAGCCATTACTTGCAAGGAAGGTAGTCAGGTCTTGGCCATAATAGGTCTGCTCACTCTCTTCACGTTCAAAGTCCACGCCATAGCTGAACAAGGTATTTTTACCCATGACATCGGTTTCAGTCTGCATAGCGGCGCGCAGTCCAATCACCTCAATATCCGCTTCAGACTGCGTAACTACGACCGATGCACCCAATAGCTTTCCTAAAGTGTCTGCATCGGTTAAACCATTATTTACCCAAACGTCTTTGGCTTGACTGGTAAATGATTTTCCTGACGGATAAAAACGTGCTTTTTCGTCACGATAATAGCCTGTCAGACTTAGGTTAGAACCCAAAAAGTCACTGTCATTATAATTTAGGTTGACCGAGCTTTTGGTATTGTAGGGCTGGTTTTCGATATCGGCGCCATCGATAGCACGTAGTGACGGTGTGGTTCCTTTTAGCAGTACAGACAAGTTATCACCATAGTCGACACCGTAGTCGGTATCTTGCTCGCTGTCATAATAAGTCGCCGCAAGATTCATGGTCTTGGTATCGCTGATATCAAAGCCAAGGTTTGCGTTGACGCTGACAGTATCGGTGTCTTGGTTGTCGGTTTGGTTGGCGTCAGGGCTGATGCGGTCGCCATGACTGTCGAACTTGCCACCTGTGGCTTCATAATCTATATCGACATTACCATACACGCGCTCGCCACCATAACCAAAGCTATGCCCTACGTGATAGCCAAGCGAGTCCGATTTAAACTCGCGGCTGCTGTTGATACCAAGGCGTGTCTGCCCTGTAAAGCCATAGCCTGCCGTTGATTTGGTCACGATATTAATCAGACCGCCTGCTGCCCCCGCGCCATAGATGCTGGTCGCTCCTGAGAGCACTTCGACGCGCTCAATTTGCTCAGGGTCGATGCTGTTTAGCTCGCGTGACAGACTGCGCGAGCCTGTTAATGGCACGCCATTTAGCAAATACTGTACAGGACGCCCGTGCATGGTCGTACCGTAGTTACTGACCGAGCCGCTGCTCACGCCAAGGCTGGGCACGAGCTGGGCTAAGATGTCCCCAACCGTGCGATTACCTGTCGCCTGCGCCTGAATGTCCGCCTCACGAATCACTTGCGTGACAGCAGGCATTTCGCTGATTTTCTGTGCCAGCGCTGTGCCTGTTTTGGCATTGGCACTAACTGTAATAGCATCTAAAGTCACACTAGGTACATCGCTTGATGATGCATTCGAGGTCGCCGCAGCGGTGGCCTGCACACCTGATGCGCTTTGTACTGAATTGGCATTGGTTTGGGCGTATAACTGCTGGCTGATACAAAGGGTAAGAAGAGATAGAGCAACGTGATGGCGGCTTTTCATAATTACTTCACTTAGGTGGTTTCACTTAATTGGATAGGTAGGCAGTGGTATGCGTTATATTTAGCAAATAATACTGTATGTACTAACTTTGTGAATGATATTCTAAATGATAATGATTTTTATTTCTATAAGTATTTACAAATAGGTTTTTATAAGTGGCGAGTGACCATGTTGACTGACTTACTGCAATTACCGTCCGTTTCTTTGGTAAATTTGGCGAAATGGTTAGACAGTGACATAAGCAGCTTGTCTCAAAGTTTGTTCAAATAAATAGATAAAAGGGATAAGCCTTCAAGCAGATCGTCATTGACACTGGTAATCTACATACTGCCCAACTATGAAGTTGATCGTTATGGCGCGCGGGGTAATTTGCAGGCAGAAGGAAGTGTGAACAATAGCATCAACGCGATTATCACCAGTATTTCTTGGATAGCGCTTGCTATGCCAACATCACTACCTGCGGCTAGTAGCTGCGCGCTTCGACTATGGATATAAAGGGTTGTCAACGTGATAACGATGGTAGAGATGATACGGCGACTGATATTATTGAGTGCAGCTCCCTCAGTGACCGAGTCTTTAGGTAAGCTACTAAAACCCACTGTGGTGGTTGGCAGATACGCCAAACCCACGCCGACACCGCGCACACTCATCGTCAATATGAGTAGCCAAAGTGTGGGCTGGTACAAGCACCATGCGAGCATCAAAGTAGACAGCGCACTAATCGTGATACCCGCCATACCAATCCCTCGGGCACCGCGTTTGTCTACCCGCTTGCCAGCATAATGCGTGGTGATACTGGCGACGAGCGTCGCAACCATCAGAACGACGCCTGTCCATAAAGCGCTTTCACCCATCACCTCCTGAATCAATATCGGCAATAATAAAAGACACAGCATCAAGCCTACTGTTTGGGTGATACTAATAACATTACTGTGCAAATAAGTTTTATTGTCGAACAAACCCACATTTAGCAACGGATGGCTCTGACGACGCTCATACGCCCACCAAGCCACGGCTGACAGCAAAAATAAAATAGACAATGCGCCTAATGCCACTATTTTTAACAAATCATCGCGGCTTGAGATACCGTGAGTAAAATCTATTTTGAGGGTGCTCAGCCAAATCATCATCGTCAGTAGCCAGATGATCAAACTGACAAACCCTACCGTATCAAAAGGGCTTGCGGTGTCATGCGTGCCTCTATCAGGTTCAGGTATCAATCGCCACACCATCGCCATAACGATCACACTAAGGGGTAATGTAATGGCAAATAGTGTCCACCATGCAAACTGCTCAACCAAATAAGCCCCGACCAGAGGGCCAAACGCCAATGACATCATAATAACGATGCCCCATAGCGCCATTATCCTACCGTGTGGCTGTTTTGGGTAAATCTGATATAGCATGCCAATCGAGAGCGGAATAATCAGACCGCCACTCAGCCCTTGGACAGCTCTAGCCCCAATGACAAAGAGCATATTAGAGGACAACATGCCAATGACCGAGCCGAGCATAAAACCAAGTATTGCCGCCAAATAAACCGGCTTAAAACCAAACCTTTTATTTAAGTAACCACTCAGCATCAGCCCCACACTCATGGCCAATACATAAGCATTTAACACCCAGCCGCCCAGCACAATATCGACGTCAAACACTGACATAAAAACAGGGATCGCTGGGTTGAGCGCACTATTACTAAAGCTTATGACCGTACCACCGAGCAATAAGGTCACCAGTACCCGCCGTCCTTGCTTATTGCTTAGGCGATTACTATTGCTGTTTTTGTGAGCGTCATTCATAAGCGTTTGATTGTTGGTTCATCGTTTCATAAAAAAACAAACTAACCACTAGCAGCGGTTGGCACTTTGCGAATAAGCCATAAGAAATAGCCACCGCCAATGATAGCGGCAACGGTACCAGCAGGCAGCTCATAAGGAAACATCACATACCGCCCGATCCAGTCCGCTATTACCATAACCCCCGCGCCTAAGAGAGCAGCCAGCAGCAATTGGCGCTCAAGTTTGACAGCGCCAAGAGACGTCGCTAAATGCGGTACCATCAGCCCAATAAAACTCAACGGCCCCACCGCAAGCGTGCTCGCGGTACTAAGGGCAGCGACGAGCGCCAGTAGTGATAATGTCACGGGGGTCACTGCCACACCCAAATTACGTGCGACACCCGTCCCTAAACCAAGGACACGTAAGGGTTTGACAATCAATAAGCTAAGTACCAATAAGATAAGCGCAATGCCCATCAGATACCATACTGTACTAGGCTGCGCACTGTAGGTGGTGCCTGATAGCCAACTGAGCATCGCCTCAAGACGCGGGTCACCTGAGAGTTTGACCATATGCATGACCCCATCCATCATGGCAGCGATACCAATACCGACTAACAGCAAATAGCCTGAGCTGACTCTACGTGCCAGCCAAATGACCAACAGCAGCACCGCCATCGCACCTGACAGTCCTGAAATCAGTAACGTACCTGCTCCAGCAGAGAGTCCCAAACTGGGTAATAATAAAAATCCTAAAATGACCCCAAGCGCCGCGCCTGAGCTGACCCCTAAGACCTCAGGACTGGCTATAGGGTTACGCGTTAGCGTCTGTAATAATACGCCTGCGACCGCGAGCATCAACCCTGTTGCCGCCGCGCTCAAGCTACGAGGCAGACGATACTGCTGTGTCAGCGCCCAATCTGTGCTGATCCCCCAGCCATTGATATCCTGTACAAAAAGACAAGCCAACATTATCGTGATGATCACTCCAACGCTCCATCGCCAAAACACAACGGTCTTATTTTGACCGCTCATCATAGGGGTGATGGTTTCTATCCGATCGCGGCGCTGGCGCAAAATCAGCCAAATAATCAGTGGCGCTCCTAAGATTCCCGTCATGGCACCAGCGGGAATTTGCATCCCCAGCATAGGCTCAAGCAATAAGGCAACATTACTGGTCAATAGCAATAACAATGCACCCAGCCCAAATGCCGTGACCAAGCGCTTAGCAATGGACGAGATACTTAGCGCATTGACCAAGCTTGCGGCACCAAGCCCAATAAAACCAATCAAACCAACCTCACTAATGACTAGTGCGGTCACCACCGCCACAATCACTACCACTAAGGCGCGAATACCATTGATAGGCACGCCCAAACGTTTGGCTTGTGAGTCATCTAAGCTCATCAGTGTCAGCGGCTTCAATAAAGGCAGGCAGGCTATCGCCGCCAAGGTCGCTGTGATCATCAGCGCTCGACTGCTATCCCAGCTGCTTTGTGCCAAAAACCCAGCCGCCCATGACAACATACCGTTGCTTCTTTCAGCAAAAAATAACACCAATACATTGGCAACAGCGGCAAGCAAGATATTGACGACCAGACCTGCCAGTATCAGAATCAGCGGATTGAAGCGACTAGGCGCGGACAAAGCAAACACCAAGCCCATACTCATGATGGCACCGACAAAGGCCACGTAGAGGCCACCATAAATGGCTAAACTCGGTAAAAACAACGTGACAATGAGCATAGCCAACTGGGCACCAATTCCGACTCCCAAAGTGGTGTCTGATGCCAATGGATTTTTGACCAGCTGCTGTAACAAAATACTGACTACGCCCAATAATCCACCTGCCAATAGCGCCACCACACTGGTCGCAACCAAATGAAGCTGAGTCGCCATACTGGCAATATCAAGCTGCAAACTTGATAAAAACAGATCACTGAGCGGGCGTGTCCATTCTCGCTCTAATAGTGCCCAGCCACTGCAGACGGACAAAACCACCAATCCTATAAAAATCACCCACAATCGCCAAGACGCACTGCTCACGACAGACGACGGAGGCTGAGATGGATGTGGTGGCGGCTTGGGCGATGATGTCATCACAGTTGCCGTATGTGAGGAGGACGTGGAGCTTAGGCTATTAGCGCTATGGGTGTTGCTGGCACTGCTCGCATGATTGGTATGAATAGTCATTATATAGCGCCACCTGTTAACGAAACCGTGGATAAATTATCGGCCAGACTGACCAATGACGACATCCCGCCATATATCCAGACTGGCGGCAACTCCGCCATACAGCGGCGCTCACCATAGCCCAAACGCTGCCATACCAAGCTGTCATTAATCTCAGCTCTGGTGATGGGACTGAGTGGGTCGATGATCAGCAGGCAAGTCTCATCATCTAACTGCGCCAAATCACCCATTCGTATCGGTACAAACCCCCACTGATTGCCCTCCCCTAAGACCACAAGCTCTTTGCCCATCTGTTCTAATACCACCTTAAACAGGCTGTTATCAACATACATGCGCATGTTATTGGCATCCGCAAACTGGACGACCGCGAACTTTTTGATTATTGGATAGCGCTGCTGAAACTGCTGACTGGCAAGCTGTATGTCTTTTTGACTTTGTACAATATAGTCTTCAGCCATCTTGGGATTATCAATCAATGCACCAAGCGCGCGCGTCGGTTCGGTATAGTCAGCCCACGTTGCCGCTTTTCCTTTTGCCGCAAACATCACCGACTGCGCAGGCACATCACCATATAAGCTGCGGGCATGCTCATAAAAAGCGTTATCCACAATCATATCAACGGGAAGCTGTGCAACCAGCTCAGCATTAGGCTGATAACGAATCCCAATATCGGTGGTCGCCGCTGGGAGATGGGGGCGCCCCACCCATCTGTCCCACACTCTGATATCACCAGTGGCAATCGGTGCATGACCCATCGCAGTCAGCGTTGCAGCATTGCCCCAATCAGGGGAGACGATATTAATACGGTCACTATCAATACGGCCACTATGGCTGTTTGCTGTTTCGGTAATATCTTTGGGAGGTGATGTATCAAAGTGAGTAATATCTTTGTCGGATGACGAGTGACTACAAGCGGTCAACGTTAGACAGACTAATATTATAAAAGCTAAAAGCGTCTGCCACTTGCGTACTGTTATTGGCGTCACTGACGCTGGCATGAGTATCGAGCGCTTGAATGATTCGTATTGATAAAAAATAGAAAACATAGGAGCATATCTTTTTAGGCGAGTTTGGGTGAAAGAGAAGCGATCTGATGTCAAGCAACTGCAACAGGCTGCCCAGTAATGGGATGACTGAGCAGCTGCATATCCACATTAAAAATATCGTATAATACCTCAGATTGCATCGTGCTTTTGATAGTGCCATTGTGGCAAACTCGGCCGTTTTTTAACGCAATGATTCGATCCGCATACTGCGCTGCCAGATTGATATCATGAATAATAATCACCACACTCAAGCCCTGCTCATCTACCAAGCGGCGGATAAGCTGAATGACCTCAATCTGATAATGCATATCTAATGCAGCGAGCGGCTCATCAAGCAGTAGATACTTGGTATCTTGCGCCAAGCACATCGCAAGCCAAGCACGGGCACGCTCACCGCCTGATAGCGTCGATGTAATGCGATCAGCAAATGCTTCGGTTTGGGTTACCTTTAGCGCTTGATCAACTTTATCTCTATCCATTTGGGTTGGCTTTTGTAGCCACTTTTGATGCGGATAGCGTCCGAGCATCACAAGCTCACGCACGGTAAATCCAGCGGCGTCAGGTAGTTGCTGTGGCAGATAAGCCATATGACGTGCCAGCTCCTTACTGCCGTAATCATTGATGCGAGTATCATCTAAGGTAATACTACCGCTACTACTCGCCATTTCCCCTGCCAATGCCTTAATCAGAGTCGACTTTCCTGAACCATTGTGTCCAACTAGCGCCACCAACTGCTTGATATCAATCTCGCAGCTCACGTTATCTAGTAAAGTATTCCCTTGTCGACTGATGGTCAGTTGGTTTGCACGTAACATATAGGCACTCATTATTGATAAAAATCAAAATTGATAAAAAGTAAAAAATTGGCGTCGATGATGCTTATAGTTTTGAAACAAAAGCGACAATAAAAGAGGATTTTACTCGTAAACGATAATAAAAACAATTATCATTAACCAACTAGACGTTTTATCTCCTCACTTATCATCTGCTTATGAGTATCAATATGGCTAATATCTTCCTATCTTCTGCATATAATACCTATGATCAAGACAAACCATATACTTCCTTAAACACTCCTGAACTAAACGACATCATCACCTATATCAACGAAGAGCATCTAGATGAACTATTAGGGTTTTTAAACGCATTTACTCCTATATCCACGGCTGAATTGGATAATATAGAGGTGCAATTGACTCGCGTTTACGCTGAAGGCCTTGAGTTACAAGTACAGGCAAAAAATACAGAATCTTCATCTACTAATGCTCAAGATCACCCTGAACAGAGTCAGGCTTTTTTTATTGCCTTTCCTGCAGCCATTACGCATCCTGATGAGCTACAAATTCAATATATTGCACTCAAACAAAAAGCGGATAAAAAGCTGGGTAAAAAAACGATTAAACTGACCAAGCAAGTATTTGATGTGCAAGACAGTTATAGAGTCAGCAAAAATATGCTGCGCCTTGAACTGAACATGCCTACGTTGAATAATACTAACGGCACATCAAACCCGACCTCAGTACCCATCAACGAGGCAGGTTACGCGTATTTATTTGATTTAGAGCACAATGCATTGATTAAAGACACAACAGCTGACAATATTGATGACAGTAAAAATACCTCGCGCCTTGCTCGATCTCATTGTTATTACACCTTAAGAAAAGCATGGCAAACCCCTACTGGCATACAAGCGTGGGTCGATGTTTTCTTGCATGGCAATACACCGGGCGGTAATTGGGCCAACTCACTACAAGCAGGTGATACCGTAGTGACCAAAAGGGAGTTTCCTGAAAAAATTGAGCATTTGCGTGACGGTCAAGCGTTACTGATCGCTGATGAAACGTCTATGCCAACTGTCGCGAGATTACTCGAGCTATGGGAAAACCCAACACCGCCGTTAGTTGTTAGTGTCACACAAAACGCGGCGGATCAACGTTATTTTGATACCGTAAAAATACGTAGTGGTATTGATGGCAGCATAACTAATCGTATTGACAGCAATAGTGAGTGCACTACCAAGAATACCGTTAAAGACAACTTTACTGTCCTTCCCATCGTCACCGATCAGCAATGCTCAGGACAGCATTTAGCGTCCTTAATCGATAATACGATAGGCAATTATTTGATAGATCAACCTATAAAAATTGATAAAGTCTGGGGTGCATTAGAGGCAAGCACTGTCAAGGCACTACGGCCTATGCTTAGAGAGCGGCTTGATCTTAGCCGCGCAGAGGTGGTGATAAAGGTTTATTGGCGTCAGGATTAAATCCATAAGATATGGCTTGTTGACCGCAACAATCGAGCTGAAGAGGACAGTTTTTTAACATACTCATGCATAGCATGCACCACTGACCTGTTCATGACTAAGGTTTGTAGCAGCAGACAGTTGTACGCTATAGTCTTTATTCAAGACCTTATTATGGCAGTATTTCTCGCAAGAGACACCGCAGTTCAATGTAGGCGCGACGATTAACAGTGGTACCACAACGACGCTATCACAAGCGGTGATGGCGGCGTACGATGCACCCTTTCCTGATGAGTCGTACAAAGAAGGCGCGAGGCAATTTCCACTCCTTGTCCTCACCACACCAGATGACCCTGCTTCAGAAAAAAACCGCGCCGCTTGGGTAGTACTGAGCAAATGGAAAAAACCTTTTATTACGCTGTTTAGTGATTCTGATCCAGTGACGGGTGGTGGCGATCGTATTTTGCAAAAACTCATCCACGGCACCAATGGTCAGCAGCATACGACCATTATCAACGGTGGACATTTTCTGCAAGAAGATCAAGGTGAAACGCTGGCTGAGCTGCTACTTAAATTCATTCGAGATAACCCTACCGACTCTACCAATATACCGTAACGACTCTTATCAAATGGCCAATAAAAAAACCCTGACTGTTTAAGTAGACAGTCAGGGTGTTTTCGCTAAAAAGTATCAGTCTTTATACGATGTTTTTAAAAATATCATCGATGTACTTTTCTACCGCAGCGTCATCACTGGTAATCTGAGCATACGTCCTCAGACCTATGATCTGAATTTGAAGATAGCGTGCCAATTCAATCGGGTTTTTCTCTGCACTGACTTCACCACTATCAATAGCTTGTGCGAATAACGTGGCAAATGAGGCTTCTATCCCTTCCAAAATCTCTGTGGCATGTGCCAATAGCTCGGGGCTATCATTCTGAGTCAATTCAGCGATCGTTTTTACAATCATGCACATACCACTTGGTGTTGTCGCTTTATTGACTACGATGACGGTATGGATAAAATGTTTTAATCCAGCAAGCACGGTGTCTTGTTGCTCGATACAGTCAGCCAAACGCTTGGCATCATCTGCCGCATAACGGTTTAATGACTCTATAAAGAGCTTATCTTTACTACCAAAAGCGGCATAAATACTACCAGGATGCATATTGATGACGTCTTGCAGATTGCGCATCGAGGTTGCGTGATAGCCTTTTTCCCAATAGAGATTTTTTGCTTTTTCGCTCACATCCTCGCGATTGAACTTTATCGCAGCACTCATAGTGTTTACCTTAATCACTTTGCCTCAAAATCTATTTTAAGGCAAAGTTTGTAGAACCAATATTAGCTGCTGTTTTTAATCACTTTTTTATTATAAAGCTTTTTACGTCTCTTTGCTGTTATTAGGGCGTGCTGAACATTCAACCATGGCACTGACAGAGGCTATTTTTTAGGCGATTCGCAGGTAAAAATAGTGAGTATAGTCATTCTATACGTGTATTTTTAGCAATGAAGCGGCAAAAAAGAGCCCTGTCATTTCAGGCTGATGCTTTATCGATCCAGCCCCATGCGGAGATATCAGCGATTGAATACTCGTCTCTAACCAAATACTCACAGCCTTCCAGATGGGTGTCGAGCACTTCGTAATGACGCTCAGCCTCACGAAGATAGCGGTTCATCGCATAGGGGATTTTTTCTGGCGCCTTGTGTCTAAAATGCACAGACTGACCATAATAAGGGCCCAGACCAGTTGCTAAAAACATCAACCATGAGAGCATCTCGCTACGATCTTCTGGCTGTCCTTATCAGAATGCTTATATTGAACGGTTTAATCGCAGTTACCGCAATGAGGTTTTAGACTGTTATTTTTTTAATAATTTAAACGAGGTTAGTAAGCTGACTGAAGACTGGATCAAGGTTTATAACACTGAAAGATCCCATGATTCACTTAATGATATGACACCTGCCGAGTACAGGCAGGTGGCTTAATTATTCTACAATGATGTTGTGTTAAGAATGGGGTATTTACAAGGTCATGCCTTGGTACGCTTTTTTATGGCAAAAATAATACTTTTCACTAAAGGTGCTGTGTATTATTTGTTGTTAACACTCGTACACTAAGATTTATTTCTGCTAAAATCATGCAGTAATATTATCAATACCTCATCACTGGTATGAGAAAAAGGACTTACTATGCGATTGAAATCAATCGTTCAAAAACTACATGAACGCGCCCCAAAATTGGGTAAAGCCGCATCACTCACCACAGCCACGGGTGTGATTACCTTTAATAGCATCTTGGCAGGACCTCCTGTATGGATAATGGGCGCCGCCAAAGCCTTCACGGGTGCTGCTATCGCTGACAAAGCCGTTATCGATGTCACCAATTACTGGATCAATAGTAATAATGCCGTCATCGACAATGTCCTGCCTCGTAAAGACTGGCGTATCAGCTTGCCTGATGATGTACACACAGACGGTCAATACCTACTGATCAGCAACCACCAATCGTGGGTCGATACCAGCATCATGCAATATATCAGTGAAAAGCGCCTACCATTGACGCGCTTTTTTACCAAGTTTGAGCTCATCTATATTCCAGTGATTGGGCAGGCTTTCTACTTTCTCGATTTCCCTATGATGCGTCGATATTCTAAAGAAGCCATTGCCAAAAACCCTGCTTTAAAAGGTAAAGACATCGAAGAGGCCAAACGAGCCTGTGCGCTACTCAAAGACAAGCCTTTTACTTTGCTAAATTATTTGGAAGGAACGCGCTTCACCCCTAGCAAACGTGACAAACAAAACTCACCCTATAAGCACTTGCTCAAGCCCCGTGCTGGCGGATTATCACTTGCTTTGAGCGCCCTAGGCTCAGAGATCGATGGCATCTTAGACATGACGATTGTCTATCCTGACGGCATACCCACTTATAGCGACTTGTGGAAAGGAAACATCAAACGTCTAGGCGTCGATGTGCGTCATATCGAGATACCTGAAGACTTATTTACGGCAATCAAAAATGGTGGTTATGAAACAGATAACGCGGTAAAAGCGCAGATGTTTGACTGGGTTGAGCAGGTATGGCACAAAAAAGACCAGCTGATCACAGAGATGCTGGCTGACTTTGAGCATGAAGCTCCGATGAAAGAGGCTTAGTCTACAAACAGATAGTTCAACAGACTGAGTAAATTCTTTATACCAATAATGCTTAGTATTTGATAACCTCGAGGTGTTCTGCGCGTGTACTAATATATAGTAGAGCCTTTTCTGCCAATGGTGTAAAAACACGCTAATACCATGCCTCAAAACGAAATGCGTAATCGTCACCCTATTGAAAAAAAGTGGGCACAGGCTAAGTTTCTACGACAAGGGTGAATAAAGAATAAACTACCTAAACTGTTCAATGATATGAGCTGTGCTAATTTTATTATGGATTGACTATAAGACATGGATAGAAGAAATCGACTATTTTTAGAAGCGGACTTGTGATGTTGTATAAGAAAGGGCTGTATTGATATAGAGCCGTTTATCTGGCTTGAGACGAGGTGATACGTTATATAAATCAGCTAAATAGGTCACTTCATGCTGGCGCTAACCATTCAAATTGATGAGTCAAATTAATAAGCAATCAGGCTCAATCCGTGATTAGCAATCAGCGCAGTGTTATTGATCATAGGTCTTTAGGCATCGTCTGGCTTGTCTCCGATGACTTGGCTGAGATGCCCTGTTTTTAGATATATCGTCGCGCCCTCTCGTCCTGCTGTGATTTGCGCGTACTCACCTGCAGGCAGACGTAACCACCCCCAACGATGATAGACTCGGTCATCATCTACCAGCTCGCCTGCAATGACTAACAGCTCTGCGCCATTAAGGATTGGCTCATTGAATAACAACTCGCCTGCCTCTATACGTTGCAAGCTCACCTGCTCGACATCATCTGAGAACAGAGGACAAACGTCACGGTCACCTGTCGCTGCCAATTGGCACCATCGTGAGTATCGATAGCCACATGCTGCGCTTCATCAGGTGACATCTGCCGTAGTTTAACGAAAATCACTGCGCCTTCATCACTATAAGGCCTATGACCGGATGCTGGTGGATTGCGCACGTACCAACCTGCCGGATAATGGGTATCGTCTGCAGAAAAAGTCCCTGACAGTACGAGTATCTCCTCGCCGCCGGGATGCAGGTGGTGCGGAAAATAAGAGTTCGGTGCATAACGTACTAGGCTCGTCGCACGAGCCTTCTCTTCACCGATGCGGTCAAGCATCACTCGCTCCACGCCATTCTGTGGTGATTTGACCCACTCGTGGTCTTCAGGTGCTAGCGAAGCACGACGTGAAAAATCTGCATTGATACGCATAAGGGGTTCCAAAGATAGAATGAGTGGCGTCAGCAAGTGAGCCGTTATGAGATATAGATTGGTTATCTCAAATATCGATAACCAATCCTCTTTATGAATATTGCGCTGCTGAGAGCGATACACTGCTCGCTCGTGTCTCGAACAAGGCACGGCCTTAATTTAGTGTCGCTTTATCGAAAAACAAGCGACTCATGACAATTTATTAATGCATCCATTAGCGTACCAAAATTACAGGGGATAAGGTACTTGCAATGATCTCTGTCGTTGTACTGCCAAGAAACAACTGCTGCCATTTAGAGTGTCCATAAGCACCGACCACCATGATGTCAATATCGTTGTCTACTTGAAACGTTAATAACCCATCGACCGCATCAGAAGCGGACAGGTGATGCGCCTCAACGATATAACCTGCATCTTCCAATTTTGCAGCAGCCGCGCTCATGCTTTGCTTGGCGGCTTCATTATGATTGCCGACCATCACGATGTGGCCTTTCAAACCTTTCAATAATGGGCTTTTTGCGACCATCCATGCCGCTTTTATAGCGGTTTTGCTACCATCAAAAGCAATCATATATGAGCTAGGCTCTTTAAAGGTTTCTGAACAAATCAGGATAGGGATATCCGATGCGCGAGCTACCGTTTCGATTTGGCTGCCGATATTGATGCGGCTATTTTTGTGGTCTTCGCCGCGGCGTCCCATGACGATCGCGCGATTTTCTTCTTTGAAATACTCGATGCTAGGAAGCAATTTACCATGACGTTGATAAATGCGCACATTGACATCCGCAAAGCTGTCTTTGATATGGCTTTTTGCATCTTGTACTAAGGCGTTGCTATAGCTATTGACGACTTTTGCCCTTTGCTCATCTAGCTGGGACAACTCATCTAATAAGAACTGACGGCTGTTGATCCCTATCGCACCTGACAGATCACGTCTCACTGAGGCAGGAATATCACTGACATGCAGCAATCCAACGGGCAAATTCAGTCTGCTGGCGTACCACGCGGCATAGTCACAAACCGATTCAGTCACTGCTGAGCCGTCAATACAGGCTAGAATGTGCTGTGATGTTGTCATAATCTGTCCTTAGATATGTTATTTAATCCCATACAGCTTGTTATATATGACCAAGCTATGCCCATTGTTTGAGAGATGTTTATAAAAACTGCTCTCTTAATTTGATGATACCCAATTTGGTCGGTTTCATCCAGCGATGTACACGCTTTTGTAAAATCACAAACGTGCTAGCACTATTATTTTATATAGTTTACAAGAGTATTGTTTTAACACCCCGATGAACTCTGGTCATTGTCTAACCACAAGCGTTAGTAAAGTTTGCTACAATACCTCTTTTAGTATTTATGATGCAGTATTTAAGACTTACGTATCGTTATTTAGGTGATTGAATTATGGCAAAGAACGCCCTACAGGCTCAACTATTAAAGGCTGGATTGGTCGATAGTAAAAAAGCCAAAAAAATCAGCAAGCAAACGCAGCATGCCAAGCGTATTGGCGACTCAGAGAGTTTAGAGACCAAAAAAGCATTGGCAGAGGCTCAAGCGCAAAAGCTTGAGAAAGACCAAAAGCTCAATCAGCAAAAACAGCAAGCTTTAGAAGAAAAGGCGCTGAGGGCTAACATCATTCAAATGATTAAGCAGCATCAGATAGCCGATACGGATGGTGACGTTAGCTATCAATTCGTCGATGCGTCTAAAGTGAAAAAAATATCCATCACGCAAAAGCTATACGATCAAATCGTCGCCGGTCACGTGGTGATTGCACGATTAGAAGACGGCTACGCGCTCCTGCCGCGCCCACTCGCAGATCGTATCGATACAAAAATGGAAGGGTTTATGGTCGTGTCCAATGATACTGCTGAAGACACGCCAGAAGAAGATGATCCTTACGCCGCTTATGTGATTCCAGACGATTTGATGTGGTAATCACTTGCCTAATCGCTTAGCGAATTGAATAAGCCTACAAGCAAAACCCCTTCATAGAGCGACCATTCTATGAAGGGGTTTTGCTATTTTCAGTTTAATAGACAGTTTGTTATGGAAATCATCAGCCAGTTAATGGCAGAAAATACTTAAGCATCGTGCCTCTCATTCTACTTTATTGAATGGATAGGGCTTTTAATTGAACAGTCACTCAACACTCAGTACAATATAATATTTACAATCACACAAAACCTTGTGCTTCAACCATATCATCACAACCTCGAAGCTCTCCTCCGCTCTCTGGTTTAGCCGGAAAAATCATGATTAAAAGAATATCTTTAATACTATTAAATATTGATACTAACGGCAAGTTTTTTTATTTTGATCTCAATCAATTATTGACGCTTGAGGGGTTAAGAGGATCGATGGTGCAGTTTGATGCGTATAAAGCCCAGTCGCCATTATTGATTATTGGTGGATTATTTTTACTTTATGTGGTCGTCACTGCTCTTTCCTTACCTAGCGCAACTATTTTGACGCTGGCCGCAGGCACGCTGTTTGGCTTAGCTCAAGGCTTACTCATTGCCTCTTTTGCTTCCAGTATCGGGGCAACGCTGGCTTTTTTGACCTCACGTTACCTGCTGCGCGACACTATCAAATCGTTGGGCCCTATCAATTCAATCATGTGGCCTCGCATCAAGGCTGGTACGCAGCGGTTAACGGCTTATTTGGAAATTTTAAAAATTCAAGGTCGATTACCGCGTGATTCCATGGACGACTTTCATTGATCCAGAAGTCGCTCGCGTGGGCTTGAATGAGCAAGAAGCAATCGATAAGGGCATTGATTTTGAAGTGACGCGCTATGACTTTAAAGAGCTAGATCGTGCGAGCGCCGCCAAAGGTTTTATTAAAGTCATCACCCCTAAAGGCAAAGATAAAATCCTAGGGGTGACGATAGTGGCTGAGCATGCTGGTGACTTGATGAGCGATTTTGTACTGGCGATGAAACATGGTTTGGGGCTCAATAAAATATTGGGTACAATTCGTACCTACCCAACATGGGCGGAAGGCAACAAATACGTCGCTGGTGAATGGAAACGCAATCACGCCCCCGACACGGTACTGAACTGGTTAGAAAAATACCACACATGGCGGCGCGGTTAGTTAGGCATTTACCGATAAGTAACCTGACTTGCAGAACAGGTTTGGACGCTAGCTATCAATAACGATATTAACAGCTAGGTACGAAGTTCTAAAACAGCTAATAAAACTACGAGCGACTCAATCAGTCAGCAATACATGTTTACTCTTTTGGTAAGCGGATAAACCATCGCCGCCCAGCTCACGCCCGATGCCGCTTTGCTTAAACCCGCCCCAGCCTGCTTCTGGTAGCACGATTTGTTGCTCATTGATCCAAATGTGTCCTGCTTGAATTTGCAGTGCCATCTCCAGTGCCTCAGCCTCATCAGCGCTCACAATGGTCGCTGCCAAGGCAAACTTGCTATCATTGGCCAAGCGAATGGCCTCTGCATTGTCGGTAAAAGTTGTACTGACCAACACAGGACCAAACACTTCTTCCATCCATAATTGGCTGGTCGTTGGCACCTCTGTATAAATGGTTGGCGATACAAAGTAACCTGCACCGTCAATTGCCTCGCCCCCCGTTAAGCATGTGAGCTGTTCGGTCGTGGCAATATCAAAGTAGTTTTTGACTTGGCTTAGTTGCTGTACGCTGACCAGTGGCCCCATTTGCGTATCAGCATCAAAGCCATCACCAATTTGTAGACTCTCCGTTTTTGCTTTTAACGTCTCAAATAGCTGCTCAGCAATACTTTGATGGACGATCAGTCGTGAAGTAGCCGAGCATATTTGACCAGCGTTGGTAAATATACCACCAATGATCAAATCACAGGCATGGTTGATATCGACATCTGCGCATACCACAATGGCTGACTTGCCGCCCAGCTCTAGGCTGATGTCTTTGACACTTGTCGCCGCTTGGCTCATGACTTTTTCGCCCACCACATTACTGCCGGTAAACGAGACTTTATCAATCTGCGGATGGCTGGTCATGGCTGCACCCACTTCGGCAGCACCCGGTAAGATATTCACCACGCCTTTGGGCAGTCCTATCTTGGATAGGATATTACCCAGCATCAGCTCTGGTAATAGCGTCATCTCAGACGGCTTTAATAATACAGTACAGCCCGCCGCTAGCGCCGGTGCTAGCTTCCAAGCAGTCGTCACCATAGGGAAATTCCAAGGCGTAATCAGCGCACAAATCCCGACAGGCGCGTAGGTCTTTAGCAGTCGTAGGCCTGACTCAAGCGTGGACACCTCAGACCAAGTGGCTTGATCAGTGATAAGATTAGTATAATAACGATAGCAAGCAATGGCGTCTCCCACGTCTATCTTTGCTTCCTCTATTGGTTTGCCATTATTTAACACCGATAGCCCAACCAACTTATCGAATTGCTGCTCCATAGACGCTGCAATGGTATTTAGATAATGGGCGCGTTCTCTAACGTCAGTCTGCGACCAGCTGTTATAAGCCTTAGAAGCGGCGCTAACCGCTGTCTCTACATGAACACTGGTACACAAGCGTGTCGTTGCAATTATCTTTCCTGAATTAGGGTCATACAAGGCATGGTTATTTGTATTATCAAAGCTTGCATTATCAGAGTCAGTCGCAGGCGCTTCAATCTCAATCCAGTCACCATTGATATAAGCGGCATTTAACACGACTTCATTTTGAGCCGTTTGTGTTGCGCCTTCTCTGGTTAAGCTTGTAGCGTTCATCAATTCCACCATGGTTAATTGCCTTGTATTTTTGGATAAAATTTTATTTATTTGCATAGCCCGCGCAACGTAATCGATGAAATAATCGGTTTATCTGACGACAGAAAAACCAATTATTTTTTACGTTATATGCTTTATTGATATCGAATGTGTGACTAATAAAGCAGATGCGCGACTGAGGTAATCACCACCAAACTGATAAGCGTACGAAGGATAAAAATCCCAAATAGCTCTAATATATTAAGTCTGATGTTTGATTTCAAAATCAGCGCACCGACTTCAGACATGTAGATAATCTGAGTAATTGAGGCAGCACCCACGATGAAGCGTGTCATTTCACTCTCAATACTTTTACCGACCAGCGCTGGCAAGTACATATCCGCAAAGCCCATAATCATGGCAGGTGCAGCCTTTGCTGCCTCTGGAATCTGCAACCATTCAAGCAATGGCACAAGTGGGGTCGCGAGCCAGTTAAAGACAGGCGTGTACTCTGCTAAGCCCAAGCCAATCGTACCGATAGCAAAGACAACTGGGATCAGTCCAAAGTAGATATCAAACAAATTGCCCACGCTGCGTTTGAACACATAACCCAAGCTTGGCATAGAAAGTGCGCGAGTGACGGCGCGATTAACCCCCCATTGGTAAGTGGTATACCCAGTAGGAATGCCTTCGTCTAGCATACTTTTGCCTGAGTGATAGGTATCAGGCTTCATTGATAGTGGCGGTATACGCGGCATGATGATCGCAGCGATAAATCCAGTCAGCGCAATGGTCAGATAAAAATAGACAAAGTTATTGTCCACACCAATGGTTTTGGCAACCACATAGGTAAAGGCAATGGAAGTCACTGAAAAGGTGGTGGCAATGATGGCTGCTTCACGCTGACTGTAAAAACTTTTATCATACTGCTGCATAGTGACCAGCAGGCCGATTGACGCGGCTCCAAACCAAGAAGACATGGCATCAACAGCAGAACGACCTGGCAGTTTAAACAGCTTGATAAATATCTTGCTCGCCAATGTACCCAAGAACTCCATGAGGCCAAAGTCTGTCAAAAATGGCAGCGATAAAATAGCAAAGAAAAACAACGGAATCAGAATAGGAATCAAGTCTTCGAAAATGACGCCGCCCATATTGCGATTGATAATAAACTCAGGGCCGACTTGCAGATAAATCATCCAAACAAACACCATACCTAACAAACGCGTGGTGAGCCAAAGCCAATCAACATCAAGGAGGTTCTTTATCAGTGAGCCTTCAGGCAGACTGGGTTTTAACACCTTGACTGCTAGTGCCCCAAGACAGGAGATGGTCACGATTGCCATGGTGATATAGACCACAAATCCGCCCAATGCAGCTTGTAATGTATCTGTGAGCACCCCCAATAAAATGGTGACCTTACCATCCCACTGAAACGGTATGATAAATAGCGCAATACCCAATGCTGAAAACAACAGAAACTTCCACATTGACGCTCGCCACTGCCCTGCCTGCGGTGTGTTTGGATCGACATCGTTTCCTAAAATCGGTTGCTGCGATTTATCAATAGCATTCGTCATTTACCTTCTCCTTAATGGGTGATGATCGCCAAGTTTTCTATTTTTCTATCTGAGTAATAGCGAGGTTTGCTCTAATGGACATTTTTCCTTAAGCGACCTGCATTTATAATCCTTTAAGCATTGTTTATGAGTACCGTTAGCTAAAATAGGTAACCGTCTCACCCATCTCTTTGAGAAACTCATCTGCTTCATCAATCTCATAAATGATCGGTTGCTTGCCTATCGTGTCTGTTTTTAGCGCCGCCAGCAATTGCTGTTTGTCCGTAATTCTACGGTAGCCAGCGCCAAACCCTGCAGCCAATGGCTCAAAGTTTGGTGTTTTAATATTGACGCCGATCAGTGGCAAGCCGCCCTCTTCCATATAGCGTCGAATCTCGCCATAACCTTGGTTGTTCCATAGCAGCACAATCAATGGCAGCTCAAGCTCGGCGGCGCAAATAAGCTCTGCAATGGTAAATTGAATACCACCATCGCCGATTAAGCTAACAACAGGTAGGTTCGAGCCAATCATGGCACCAATAGCGGCGGGCAAGCCATAACCTAGCGTGCCAAAGCCTGTTGAGGAGTTAAACCATTTACGCGTTGCCAATGCTTCAAAGCCAAGGTTGCCGCTATAGACAGGCTGGGTTGAGTCGCCCACAAAGATCACACCTTCCACTTCGTCTCGAATCAGTTTTAATAAGGCGTTTTGACCCGCAAAATCTGGGGTTGTCTCTTGTAAAAGGGCTTGTTTTGCCTCGTTCACGCGTGACAATGCTTGATGATCGAATACTTGACCGTTTGATATCTGATTTTCTAAACGACTGCATAGTCCACTGATAGCCGTCTGTGCATCAGACAATACCGCGATATCCGCTCTAAACGGACGCTGCAACTGCTCGGCATCGCAGTCAATACGCATCAGTGTGCCATTGATTTTAAACCCGCCATTAAAGAACACATCGTAATCGGTTTCACCAAGCTCCGTACCAATGCCGAGCACCCAATCTGCCTCTGTAATCACGGCTCGTCCTGCATCTAACGACTGATTACTACCCAAACTTAATGGATGAGCAGGTGGCAGTAGCCCTTTGGCATTGATGGTCAAAAACGTAGGCGCATCGATCAGCTCTGCCAGTCTTTGCGCATCGTGATCGACATCGACACAGCCACCGCCGTAAAGCAGCACTGGGTTTTTTGCGGTTTTTAATAATTCAACAATCAAATCCAATTGCGCAGGGTTTGGGAGCGGTCTCATCACTTGGGGTGACGTTAAGCTATTAGCCATATCTTTTAAGCTAGGCGGCTTGGCAACATGTCTGGCATCAGCGGTGATGACATCAATCGGCAGCTGAATATGGACTGGCCCTGGACGTGCGCCATTAAATAAGGCAAAAGCTTCGGCGATAACTTTGGGCAATGACTCAGGCTGCCAGATAGTTTTACTCGTGAGCGCCACATTACTGACCATACCTTGTTGATCGTGCAACTCATGCAAGTGCCCCTCTCCACTTCCCGTATCTTTGACTTTATTGACACTAGAGATCACCAGCATTGGGATAGAGTCAGCCAATGCCTGCGCCATCGCTGTCATGATATTGGTCATGCCAGGACCTGTGATGATAAAACATACGCCGATCTTGCCAGAGGCACGATAATAGCCATCTGCCATGAACCCAGCGCCTTGCTCATGACGCGGGGTTACATGACGAATATTGGTATTGGGTAGACCGCGATATAGCTCTACGGTATGTACCCCCGGTATGCCAAAGACCGTCTCTACCCCATAGTATTCTAGCCACTGAACGAGCAGCTCGCCGCAGGTCAGAGGCTGAGTGTCAAATGATGAAAGAGATGTTTGTGTCAATTGGGTCATGGGATAATTATCCTAAAAGAGTCAGTAGGTATGGAAAATCGCTTATTGCTTATCGTTGTTATGTATAGCGTTGTTATTTATTTTGAGTAGCTATTTATGTTGAATAGCCATTTGTTTTAGATTCTAACTAAATGCTATCAATCACAAATCATGATGGCGTAACCAGTCATCGATCATCACATGCAGACGTTTGCCTGAAAAACTGGGGAAATGACCGCCATGAACGACACGTACAGGCAACGCATTGAGACGGCGCATGCTTTTGGCATAGTCAGTCATGTCGCTATGCCATGTATCTTCTATCAATGGACCGTCATAGATAAGATCGCCAGAAATAAGCGTTTCGCTGGCCGCTTCCCATAAAGCAATGCCTCCTGGAGAGTGGCCTGGCGTATGAATCACTTCAAATTGACGATTGCCCAAGTCAATCATGTCACCATCTTCTAATGACATAATTTTGGCGGGCGCCGCGATTTTGTAGCCGCAATGGGCATAAGGCTCGGGCGGTAGCGCGTCAAACATCTCGTCATTGACAAACATATCCGCCAACGTACGGGCATTGTCTGGTTCAGCGAGGATATGCGCTTCAGCAGAATGCACGTGACAGCAGTTAAACTCGCTCGCAGCGCCGATATGATCAAAATGCGTATGACTGGCAACGCCCACGATATCGCGATCAGCAAGTAGAGCAACGTGACGACGCAGCGGTACTGCCCCTAATCCGAAATCTACTAACAAATCACGATGTCTGCCGCGCACGTGCCACAGATTGCAGCGAAAAAACGGCTTAATCCATGGCTCATCGATGAGCGTGATACCATCGCTATGCGCGGTGGTGCGATACCAGCTCTCTGGCTTGATACGCGCTAGAGATTGTGCGCTCATAAGTCAGCTCCATTAGAGATATCCGAGCAGCTGAGATTTAAGTCTCTGGTATTTAAGTCACTAAGTTTTAAATCATTAAGATAGTTTTGATGCGTGCGGCTCTCATCAATACGGGCAAGATCAATATCGACGATCATCGTGCCAGCCGCTAAGCCGAGTCTGCCGAGCACTTCGCCGTCGGGACCAGCGACAATGCTATTGCCACAATACTGAAGATTATCTTCCTCACCCGAGCGATTGATACAAGCGACAAAGCATTGATTGTCCATGGCGCGAGCGCGTATTTGGAGGACCTGACGTTCTGCATTTGGCAGCATGTTTGCTGTCGGTGATAGGATGATTTGCGCGCCTGCCTGCGCAAGCTCTCTTGCCACTTCTGGAAACTCATTGTCATAACAAATCATCAATCCCAGCTTGCCAAATCGCGTATCGACGACGCAGGACTTTTTGCCTGCTGTAAAAAACTCGTGTTCGCGATCCCACAAGTAGTGCTTGTCATAAGTCGCAAGATGCTGTCCGTTGTCATCTATCAAGATAGCAACATTACTCAGCTTGCCACTAGGACGGCGCTCAGCGAGACCAAATAACACATGTAACTTGTACTGAGCAGCCAGTTTCGCTACTTGAGTCACAATTGGCCCATCGATCGCTTCCGCTAAATCATCAAGCCGCTCAAAGATGTTGTAGCCTGTGAATGCAAGCTCTGGTAGTGCAATCAGATTGACTTTTGCTTCTACAGCGAGGCGACAAAGCGACTCTAGAGCCTCTAGGTTGGCGACTGGTTCAGCCCATAAGGGATTGGTTTGAGCGATCATCAGTTTCATAATACCCCCTCCTCTTGAGCTGGAGTAACAACCTCACTCGGACGGGTAAACACCGTCGCACCTAACCAGTAGAGACCACCTGTGATGATAAAGACGGGTAATGACGCACCAAATGACGGCGGTGCAATCAGTGTCCAATAAGCTGCAAGCGCTGCGCCAATCAAGTAGGCTGCAATGGCAATCTTTGCTGTCGGACGTCCCAATTGATGCGTGGCGTCAAGCAGTTTTGCGGTATAGCCTTCTTTGCCCACAAGGAAATAATCGACAATCATGACTGAAAATGCAGGAATAAATAGCGCGCCCACGACCAGCAGGAAGTTTTGGAACTGATCCAAAATACCCGGAATTAGCGACCCAAAGATAGTGACCAAACCGATGACAAGAGCAGGTTTCCAAAAGCTCATATTCGGCGCGACATTCATACAAGATAACGTAGCACTATAGACTGCCATCACATTGGTTGTCATGACCGAGAAGAAAATAACCAGTGCAGCTGGTAGGCCAAAACCAAAGTCAGCAAGCAGACGCGTCGGGTCATACGTCTGCTCCAGCCCGTACATAATAGACAGACCTGAAATCGTAGCACCCAAACCCATCGCAACGATAGCCGCCATGAGGTAGCCAAAATACGTGCCCCATACAGCAATCTTTGACGTCTTGCAGTTACGGTTATAATCAGCGGCAGACGACATCCATGAAAACGCGGTAGCGATGACAATATCAAAGGCGATGCCTAAGGTAATACCGTTGCGTGATTCAACAGGCATCTCAAACAGTTTTGAGACATCATAATGCTGGTTAAGTTGATAGAGGACTATCACGGTAAGCGCCGCCATTGCCAATGCGGCCCAGCGTTCGACCAGCTCAATCCCAAGGTGACCACGTAGCACGATGAGCACTACCACTGTCTCGCATAAAATAACAAACAGTGGCAGGTTGCTATAACCTGTGGTGGCCTCAATCGCATAGTCCAGACTCATACCAGCCAGCAGCGCCTGAATACAGCTCCACGCAATAAGCACCCCCATATTGACCAAGGAGATGATCTGACTACCAACTGGGCCATAAGCACGGCGTGTCAGTGCCATCGAAGGCAGCCCAGTACGCTGACCCATCAAACCGACCAACAGCAGCGGAATTGCCCCGATCAATGAACCAATGAGCACGGTAGTAATCGCTGTGGTGAACTGCAAGTCAGGTACCAACAACATACCTGTCAAAATAGTCGTCACCACGATATTGGCACCGAACCATAGCGCAAACGTACCAACCGAGCCTAGACTGTGCCCAACCTCATTTGGAGACAGCGTGTCTTGACCAAAAAACGAAGAGGATTTACTCATTGGGGTCTTCCTTAACCGAATTATTTTCATACCAGCAACTCAACACACTGGTCACCATCTCATTAGGCTGCTATCCCTGATGTACCGCATTTGGTAACCGTCTTATGCGCCAACTCTAGCCAATCAGTGTCTGCTACTAGTAGACAGCTTTTACCTTGTCGTCGTAGCGTACGCCAGGTAGGATACATAGCATTTCAAACAGCAGGTTCGCCGCCAGTACAGAGGTGTTGCCAAATGGATCATATGGTGGTGATACTTCGACTAAGTCACCACCGACCACATCAAGACCACGCATCCCGCGTATGATTTCGATGCCTTGCGTGGAGGTCAGACCACCGATCTCAGCCGTGCCTGTACCGGGTGCAAATGCAGGGTCAATCCCATCGATATCGAAACTTAGATAAACAGGGCCATCGCCTAGCTTTTCGCGTACTTCTGCCATGAGCGGCGTCAGCGACTTATACCAGCACTCCTCTGCCGGTACCACACGAAACCCTTGCTGGGTTGACCAGTCAAACTCTTCAGCGCTATAACCTGTACCCCGCAGACCAATCTGCACTACGCGATTACCATCGATGAGGTTTTCTTCGACCGCGCGGCGGAACGGCGTGCCATGAGCGATTTTTTCGCCGAACATGTCGTCGTTGATATCCGCGTGAGCATCAATATGAACCATGCCAACTGGGCCATGTTTTTTGGCAAGTGCCCGCAGGATAGGCAGTGCGATGGTATGATCGCCGCCCAGTGTGAGGGGGATCGCACCGTGTTTGATGATTTTTTCTGTATAGAATTTTTCGATAATATCGACGCTTTTTAGCAGATTGAACGTATTGATAGGCACATCACCGATATCAGCCACTTGCAGTGACTCAAATGGCGCAGCACGCGTCGCCACATTGTAAGGTCGAATCATTCTTGACTCATCGCGAATCTGTCTAGGCCCCAATCTGGCACCGCTACGATTGGAGGCACCAATGTCTAAAGGCACACCAACGAATGCCACATCTAACCCTTCGGCATCAGCCTGAGTCGGCAAGCGCATCATAGAAGCGAAACCGCCAAATCTTGGCATATCGTTGCCACTTAATGGTTGATTGAATGTCATCAGTTACTTCCCTATTTTATTTGATTTATATACACAATTTGCTACATACAATTGACAATACATAAATATAAGGGAAGGAACCATGGTAAAATTTAGAAGTAAACTTCTGATTTTTCGTAGTAAAATGATTTTATCGGTTATTACCAGAAGTTTAAGAAGAATACTACTGCTTGATAAAGTAGGTTTAATGAATAAAGTAATTTGCTGCGGTAGCACGTTATTGCGAAAGTAAGGGGTCGGGTGTGATATTGGATGAGCTGATAAAAATAGACATTAAAACGCTACGTAGCTTTATGGCTATCGTGGAGTGTCAAGGCGTGACTGCCGCTCAGTCACGTTTGAATGTCACGACTTCAGTGATTAGCGGACATTTGACTCACTTAGAAGACCGCTTGGGCATGACACTTTGCCATCGCGGTCGAGCGGGTTTTAAGCTGACAGAGGATGGTGCGGCTGTCTATGAGGCATGTTTGGGCTTTACCGAATCGGTCGCGAGTTTTCAACACCAGCTGCACTATATTAAGCAACTAGACTCAGTACACGGTGGACATATTAGGCTTTGCTTAATTGATCAGATGCCCAAGTTTTTTTATGATGCGCTTAGACAGCGCCTCGCCAGTAGCTACCGAGAAAACCCACTGATACACTTTTCTATCGATGTGCAAAGCCCTGAGAGCATGCTAGAAAAGCTCTTAAGTAACGAGAGTGACATTGGTGTGGGGTATTTTGGTAGCTTTCCGCCGTTACTGACGTTTCAGCCAGCATTTGTCGAAAAACAAGTGGTCTGCTGCGGACGCGAGCATAAGCTATTTTATAACTCAGAAGGATTGACTTTTGAGGATTTAGAGCAGAATTATCCGTGGATAAAAAGGGGCTACGTGGTCGAGCATCATATCAATCATATCCGCCCAAAAACCCTAAGCGCTACTACTTATCACATGGAGGCAACTGCGCAGCTTATCCTTGCAGGTCATCATGTGGGGTACTTACCGCGTGATCTGGCGAGACGATATGAGGGCATGGGACTGATGAAAATACTCCTGCCTAATGAAGCAAGCTACGACGTCGAGCACCATTGGGCGTATCGCGAGAATCAGCAAAAACAAACCGCTGACTTTCTACATAAAATGATGAACTTGCTATAAAAAGAATACGAATATCACTGCACTGCTACGGACGGTCGTTGATGCTTGAGACCAATGCTTCTAAGCTTACCTTTTTCGCCTACTTCTTTGATGACCAGTGACCACTCATCGTTCACCACAACTGTATCACCTGAAACGGGTGCGGTACCTAAGTGTGAGGTCACATACTCAGCGACTGTCTGCTCCCACATATCTTTGGTACTGTCTGCTTCGGTCGTTTTCAGCGTTTTTACCAAAGGTTTGGCGGTCATAGCTTCTGAAAAAAATGGCAAATCTCCGAGTTTTACACTGGGTGATAGCAACCAATCACCATAAAAGTCATCAATAGCCTTACGATCTAACGTTGTGTCATTAAAAATCTTGGCAATTTTGCTCGCGTGATTGCCGCGCATGGCGTACCAAACACTATCACCAAATTTTATTTTCGTATTTTCATCAACGACGACGATTTGTTGTCCCCGTACCAGCGCAAATACGCTGATTTCATCAGGGCTAATGCCTTTTGAGATTCCCATAGGATGACGACCGATTGCAAAGGCGCCTGATTGCGCCTCAAACTCGTATAAGGTAATACTCGCCTTATCCGATACCCAAACCTCATGTTCTTCTTTGGGATCTTTATTGGTTGGAATACGTACCTTAAATAAATTCGCCATAGTAGGAATGGTCGTGCCTTGCAAAATCAGTGACAGCACCACAACCCCAAAGGCAATATCAAAGAGCATAAAGGCATTATCAATCCCTGCCATGACGGGCAAAATCGCAAGGGTAATGGGCACCGCACCGCGCAGACCAACCCAAGAGATAAACCCAATCTCTTGATCTTTAAATTTAAATGGTTTCACACTAGTATAGACCGCGATAGGACGGGCAACGAAGATCATGAACGCCGCTATCGCCACCGAATAATGCCAGACATTAAGAACGTTTGATGGCGTGACCAATAATCCCAACACCACAAACAATACCGCTTGCGATAGCCACGCAAAGCTGTCCATCACGCGCATAACATGCTCGGTTGAGCGCACTTTGTGATTACCGATGAGCACCCCTGTGAGATACACCGCCAAAAACCCACTACCGCCAATCAAGTTGGTCGCAGCAAATACGGCCAAGCCCGCTGAGAGTATCAAAATGGCATACATGCCCTCTGCCAGATGTATCTTGGGTAATAACCGAGAGAGCAGATAACCAAAGAGCAAGCCCATGCCCAATCCAAAGCTCAACTGTTGAAACAGTAAGACCAAAAAGCCAAATGCTGTCTGACCAGCAGGGTCGACGTTTAGAGCAATTAACCCCGTCACCAATAAAATGGCCAAGGGATCGTTGGCACCAGACTCTAACTCAAGCGTGGCTTGGACGCGGTCGTTGAGCTTGACCCCGCCATTACGTAGTAGAGAGAATACAGCGGCCGCATCGGTTGAGCCCACAATGGCTGCCATCAATAGCCCAAAGCGCCAATCAACATCGAGCAACCAAGTAACAAATGCCCCGAGCACCAAAACCGTGACCAGTACGCCCCAAGTCGCCAAGGTAATCGCAGGTTTTAGACCGACCCGAAACGACTTAAAAGACGTACGTAGACCACCATCTAATAGAATACAAGCAAGCGCCGCTTGTCCCACAAAATTGGCCAGCCCATATTGAGAAAACTCAATACCCAAGATACCCTGCTCGCCTGCCAACATACCGACGATCAAAAACAGCAATAGCAAGGGCACACCCAAACGCGCCGATAACGTGCTCGCCATGATACTGGCGAAAATAAGTACTGCCCCTACGAGGTATAGGATATTTAAGGTATCCATTTTTTAAAGCCCTGTTTTTTATCGTTATTGCATCAATATTGAATGAAGCATAATAGTACTTGATTGCGAAAATATTTCCGTTATCGCACTGTTATTAGATATCACGCCAGAGAGTTTGTCATCAGCAACGATTGTCAGAGCTATTAACATTGTCAGAGCCATTAACACAAGAAATTTACACTGATTCTATATCGGCATTAAGAGTAACATCTGCGACTAAATTTATAGACAGTATTTCGAAAAAAGTTATCGAATATACCAGCGCGTACCTATGAACTTATGACCTTTGTTTAGCCATTTTTTATTCTAACTTTTGACAGTATTTAGGCCTACACAATTAAATTTAAATAGTTACGCTTGACTATTTAGCCCTGAATATACTGCCATGTCAGCACCAAAATAGTGGCGGCTACTGTCCAAGCGACAACGCCTAACAATAATGCCTTATATAAGCTCATATAACTGATGCTAAAAAATACCACCAAGGTATAAATCAAATGCGGTATCACACCCAGCATACTAAATATCAGGGCAACCCTTAAATCAGTAGGACTGCGCTCAGTACCAACAATGAAGTGACTGATGAGCGTAAACGTGGGGAAAAGAGGTGCAAGCGCCGCCAGATAAAAAAATCGCGTTTGTGCAAATAATTGAATTGCCAATACCATCAAAGCGCCAATGAGCATTTTTAGCCAGATCATGATGGATCACTCTCCTATTGAGTATGACGGGCTGAACATAGCCCAATCAGCCATCATACTAGAGTCTACAAATTGACATAAGAGGCATCGCTGATTAATTGACCCGTGTGATAAAAAAAACGCAAAAAACCCCATTTAGCTACGCTGCTAAATGGGGCTAGTACTTTTATTAAGAAAGCTTTTAAGAATTATTTAATCCTTTTTTGGCTTTAGTGCCGCGCTGATGTCTGCTAGCAATGGGGGTATATCATGCTTATCTGCGATGACCTCAATCATTACTAGCTTATCGGTAGTCTCGGCAGCTTTGTTTAAAGCCGCTTTTAGCTCACCTGCTGTTTCTGCTTTGAGTAGTAAGCTATTCGCTTCGGTTGCGCCAAACGCTTTTGGCATGATCTGCCAATCGCATTTTGGGATATCGTTGTAGTATTGGTTTTCACCATGAATCGCACGCTCTACGGTATAGCCGTCTTTATTGATTAGGACGATGACTGGATTGATACGCTCTTGAATCATGACCGCCATTTCTTGAACCGTCAAGAGCGCCGAGCCATCACCAATCAGTACAACGCTGCGTTTATTCGGTGACGCGATAGCAGCACCTAAGCTTGCTGGTAATGTGTAGCCAATCGAGCCCCACATTGGCTGCCCATAGGAGGTCACCCCTTCTGGCAAACGCACATCACTGATGCCAAAATAGGCAGTTCCTTGCTCAGAGAACACCAAATTATTATGGTCTAGGCGATCAGCGATAATATGCCATAGGTCATCTTGGAGAATCGCCTCATCATCCCTACCCTTCTGCTCATGTGGTTTGACTGGCTCACAAAAAGGCTTTGGTACGATGTTGATACCAGAGGTCATGACTTCGTGCAGGGCCTGTAATGCATCTTGCAAGGCAATCGGTGCAAAGTTCTTACCACTAATAGAAGCACGCTCATAATGCAAGTCTACTACTATACTCTCGTCAATATCTTGGCTAAATCCCGCGGTGGTCGTGTCGGTATATTGCACCCCTACTTTGATCAGACATTCGCAGTTTTCTACCGCGTCTTTGACAATGGGACGCGAGGCAACGCCTGCATAAGTCCCGGCCCAGCGCTCGCTGTTTTCATCAAGCAGTGTCTTGCCCCACGATAGCGTGGTATAAGGAATGTCTGTATCAGCAATCAGTGCTTTGAGCTGTGACTGCAACCCCAAACGATGCACCATCAAATCTGCCATGAGCGTCGTGGTTTTGTTTGGCAAGAACTCTGTTAGCGCTTGCTTGAAATCTGCCAATGCCGCTTGACTGGTGATGTCTTCTTGGCTATCAATCAGCTTGGTTGTTGGCGGATAAATAGGCTGACGCGCAACATCAGGTGATAGCAGCAGATAACCTGGGCGATGCTTTTTGAGAATCAATCGAATCACTCGATCAATTTCTGAGGCGGCATTTTCAGGAGTAAGCTGCGCTCGTGCTACGGTCACGGGCTCAACCATCTTAATAAAATGATTAAATACGCCATCGCCAAGCGAATGATGAATACGGCGTTTTGCGTCTTGCAAAGCTGTGCTTGGTGCACCTACGATGTGCAATACTGGCGCGTACTCAGCAAAAGAGCCTGCGGTCGCGTTAATCGCTGATAGCTCGCCTACGCCAAAAGTCGTCACCATGGCGGCAAACCCACGCTCGCGTGCATAGCCGTCGGCCGCATAGCCAGCATTTAGCTCATTGGTGTTACCCACCCAGCGCAGCTTATCAGAAGCAAGGACATTGTCCAAAAAGGTTAAGTTAAAATCGCCTGGTACGCCGAATATCTCAGAGGCACCTGCTTCTGCGACACGATCAAACAAATAATCAGCGATAGTATACTGTTGACTCATTTTTTATCCTTATAACTTATCTTCGTAAGTATTGATCATTGTGAATGTAATTAAATCATAATATGTATACCAGCTTATTTATGTATGCAAAGCTTTTGGAATACATATTATAATGAACCGTTATAACACACATTTGTAGATAGAATATATGCCTATTTTAATAACTTTAACTTTTTTCGTCATAGGTGTTGACACATAAAAAAAACTGCGTATAATACGCCTTCATCATCTGATGATAGTTAATCAAACGATGAATCAGCGGGATTAGCTCAGTGGTAGAGCATAACCTTGCCAAGGTTGGGGTCGAGAGTTCGAATCTCTTATCCCGCTCCAAATTCTAAAAAAGCCTCACTTAATAGTGAGGCTTTTTTTTGTCTGTTTTTCGGGGTTTGTAGAGTATTTTTTCGAACATTTATTTTCTTATAGTTAAGTTTATCTACTCAGTCAAAAAGCTCGTTTTCGGTGCGGTGCCCATTTGGTGCCCAAACCGTGCCCTGCCCTAAAACTGCGAATATTGAATTGCCCCCAACCTAGCTATTTTTAGAGCAGATAGAAATGAAGCGTGGTTTAATATTATGATTAAAAGCTTTTAAATTAGCGAACCTCTACTATAATGAGTTTTCTGGTTAGTATTAACTAAGTTTTAGATAGCTCAATGACAATTAGGAAAAATATTATGGCAAAATTAGAATCAAACATCGAATTAGAAGCGGCGACATTTCGTCGCTTATTGGCTCATTTAGACGAGCGTAAAGATGTACAGAATATTGAGCTGATGAACCTTGCCGATTTTTGTCGTAACTGTTTATCCAAATGGTACAAAGCTGCTGGTGAAGAGCGTGGTATTGAAATCGACTACGAGGATGCGCGCGAGCTTGTTTATGGCATGCCCTACGCTGAGTGGAAAGCGAAGTACCAGCAAAAAGCAACACCAGAACAGTTAGCACGTTTTAACGAAATTGAAGCTACCAAGAACAAAACGAATTAAAACCAACAGTAGTGGCTCAAATAAAAGAGCCACCATGATATAATTATATCGAAGAAGACAATATTGCCGCTAGATTAGCGGCTTTCTATAGATTTGAGTATACTACTAAATCCTATGGTTCCTTGTTTCTGCATTTGACGATCAAGTAGGCGACCGATTAATGGCAACGGTACAATCAATCGACCCTCGGATATCCAAGTCACGTGTGTGGTGCCATCGCCCAAGTCTTTTAAATCAATGACGCCTTTATCATGTCGCATTTTGACAGGTTTAGCTTTTTCGATTTGGTATTGCATATGAGTAGGACGCTCAAACGCTGTAATCCGCTCCCAAAACTTAACAGGTCCCGCTTGAATGCTACGTAAAGCGCCAACACCATTGCGCTCCTCATTACCTTCAGCGACTAACTTAGCAACTCCCACCGCTTTAAATGAGCCATAACTGGCATGGTCGCTCAGTGCTTCAAATACCTCATCAATCGGTTTTTTGACAATGCGTTCTACTTTTATTTTGAACATAATATAATCTCGTTAGGATTAAAGTTATTTCGCTTAGTGCCATTTTAGAAACAAATAAAGCCGTTACACTTCAAAAACTTATGATCGTGAAGAAGCTCGTCCTTTTGAAAGACGCTTACCATCAATACTACTCGACATCATCCAATAGCTTATTTAGCTCATCAACCATTGCGTCATCTATGATGCTGGCTTCAATATAACTTACGATCTCATCTACAGTCGTTAGATCCATGGCCGCAATGCCCAAGCTGGCTAGCTGCTCATTGATTGATTCCAAGCTATCATTATCTTTGGAGTCGTCCAACAACTCTTCTTCAAACCTGCCTCTGACAAACCAATACATTTTTTCTAGCACGGTTTCTTTTTTGGTCAACGTAGAGTAGCCATCGCCATAAATGAACAGATTAAAATGATAAGGTATTTCTACATCATTGATGAAGAAGGTACGTTGGCACTCTAGTGTATAGGCCTGAATCTCTTCGCTGTCAGTACTGTCATCATTTTGAGTATCCTCATCATATTCAATCGCTTCCTCTACCAATCCGCCTAGCAACTGATAGCCGCCCACTTTGATTTTGTGATTATAAATGATAGAGGAGTCTGCAATTGCCTCAAAAATAACGGCGCTGACATCTAAAGTATGATTATCAATATCATAAAATGCTTTTAGGGCAGGCAAAAACCCTGTCAGCTCCTCTTCAGGTACTTGAATGAGAAACTGCTGCTCATATATTTTAATCATGTCTTCAGGCGCGTAGGTATTCGCCGTGTCGGTTTCATTTCTGCCAGTGGGCTGTAGTGGTAGGAAATTATATGGATTATCTTTGGTCATTCGAGACTGCCTTTTTGCTTGAGTTAAATTTGTGAAATGTCTGTGTGGCTTAATCTTTAAGAGCCTTAGTACATGATACTTTCTTAATATCACGGCGCTCTAGATTTTATGCGCATATTGTCTCTTATCTAGGCAATTTTAGATAGACAGATATACAAGTTCAATCACTCTGATTTAGACAGACAGGCTAAATAACACAAACTAAAAAGGCATCTCCATACCAGTGACTAGCTAATTTGCTGCCATCCTGAGGTTGCCTGATATTCATCTTGATGCGCAAACAAAGGGTGAGCCTTGGCTTCCTGTAAATTCAGCACGGGGGTCACACAGACATCCGTTGCCGCAAATACGCCTTGCCAATGCTCAAGCGTTTGACTGGCGAATTTTTCCGCCATTGTTTTAGTCGCTATTTGACTCTCAGGCCTATTGGGCATGATGCCAAGCTGCCAATGTACGTCTTTAAGCGCTGGCAACTCCAATACCTCACATAGACCTTGCCAAAATTTCAACTCTAACGAACCAACCGCCATATGTCGCTGGTCAGCGGTTTGGTACAGTCGATAACATGGTAATGCACCGCCTAAAAAGTCATGCTGTGGCATGGGAGCTGTACTTGAAGTATTATTTGAAGCACTATTTGAATTGTCACCTGAAAAACGACTGATTAGCTTACCCGTCACCTTTGGCATAACCATATGATTGTACAAACTGTGCGTCATGCTAATCACAATATGTCGTCCTTTTCCGGTACGCTGCGCGGCAAATACAGCAGCCAACAGTGCTATCACTGCTGTATCACTACCACCTGCCAAGTCCGCAAACTGGACATTGGGCATAGCCTGCTCACCCTGAGCTGTTTTTAACTGATCAAGCACACCACTCATAGCCATAAAATTAATATCATGACCGGCCTTATCAGACCAATTATGATTTATTTGAGAGCTATTTTTTGGCTCAGCACTTTCTAAGTAGACACCTTCTTTTGCGTAACTGCCTGCGATACCATAGCCAGTAATAGATACCATTACCAGCTTTGGGTTGATGACATGCAGGGTTTTAGTATCTAATCCCATTTCTGCTAAGACACCTGGGCGAAAGCTGTCTAGCATCAGGTCAGCTTCTTTGAGATGTGCCTTAATAGCTTCAATCGCTTCGGGATCATGAAAATCATGCTTTTCAGTCGTCTTACCGTGGTTCAAAGCTGCGAATAACTCACCAAATACGCGAGCAGGATCACCTTGTTTGGGTTCGATTTTAAGAACGTCCGCACCCAAATCCGCAAGCAGGCGCGTGGCAAATGGCCCAGGTAGGTTACGAGTCAGATCGATCACTCGTAACCCTTGTAGACAATCTGCCATTTGATCATGATTTGATAAATGCGTATCAGTCATCGGAGAACGCCTCGCCTTTGGCTGCCATGTCTAACAATATCTGGGCAGGCTCAAACCGTTCACCATATTTCGCAGCCAGCTCACGACTCCGCTTAACAAATGCACTCACGCCCATTGCATTGATAAACTGTAGCGTGCCCCCGTGCTGCGGTGCAAACCCCCAGCCAAAGATAGACCCTATATTGGTGTCGGCAACTGAGCGCACGACGTTTTCCTCATAGCATTTGGCAGATTCATTGGCTTGAATAAACATCAAACGATCAACCAAATCTTGCTGCGACGGTTGCTCTGACTTTGGCGGATATAAGTTTATCAGCTCAGGCCATAGATGCTTATCACCGTCTTCTGGATAATCATAAAACCCTTTGCCATTTTTCTTGCCCTCGCGCCCATGCTCATTGACCAGCGTCTTTAGTATCTCGTAAGAAGGGCGCACAGCAACGGACTTGCCTTCGGCTGCCATATCTACCTGCTGTTGCTCGCTGACATGTAATGCTAGGCTTAACGACACTTCATCTTGTAATGCTAAGGGCGGCATCGGCATACCTGTTTTTAGTCCGGCAACTTCGATGCTACGCGGATGCACACCCTCTCCTAGCATTGCGATACCCTCTGATACATAGGTGCCAAATACCCGCGAGGTATAAAAGCCGTGACTGTCATTGACGACGATAGGCGTTTTGCCTATTTGCACAACATAATCAAAGGCTTTGGCCAACGTTTCATCATCAGTTTGCGCGCCTACGATAATCTCAACGAGCGGCATCTTATCTACTGGCGAGAAAAAATGCAGACCGATAAACTGGTTTGGTCGTGTACTGGCTTTTGCTAGCCCAGTAATCGGTAGTGTTGAGGTATTAGACGCATAAATAGCCGTGTTTGAAATCACCGCTTCACTCTGCTGGGTACATTTGGCTTTGATTTCTCGATTTTCGAACACCGCTTCGATGATGAGATCACAATCAGCTAAATCATCGTAAGAGACGGTTGGCGTGATACGTTTTAGGAGAGCTTGTTTTTTCTCTTCGGTAGCGCGCTGTCGGCTGATGGCTTTATCCAAAATATTAGCAGAGTACGCTTTGCCTTTTTCTGCATGGGCAATTTCCGTGTCCAATAACACGACATCTATACTTGCTTTGGCAGTGACATAAGCGATGCCAGCGCCCATCATGCCAGCCCCTAAGATACCGACTTTTTTGGTTTGGGTCTGCTCAAACCCTTGAGGTCGAGACTGACCTTTTTTGATGCTATTCAGCTGCGTCCATAAGGTGTTAATCATGTTTTTTGATTCAGTCGACAGCACACAAGCGGCAAAATAACGCGACTCAATCTCAAGCCCTGTATCGATATCCACTAGGCATCCTTCAAACACACAAGACATGATATGAGTAATCGCTGGATAGTTGCCGTGAGATTTTTGATTGGCCATGGCTGGGGCGATAGAGAATATAGACACTACCTTTGGATGCTTACTATCGCCGCCAGGAATTTTAAAACCCTTCTCATCCCATGGCTGCTGCGCGCTTGGATTGTTTTGAATCCAGTTTTTTGCTTGCTTCAGCATATCTGCTCGATCAGTGGCTATTGCATCAATAAGTCCAATATCTTTTGCCGCTGCTGGTCGCAATTCTTTGCCTTGCGTCATCAGCTCCAGTGCTACTTGAATACCGACCAACCTTGGTAAGCGCTGAGTACCGCCGCCGCCAGGTAACAAGCCCAGTTTCACCTCAGGCAAACCAAGCTTGGTCTTAGGCATGTCAATGGCAATACGATAATGACAGGCAAGTGCCAACTCTAAACCACCGCCTAATGCGGTTCCTGTCATAGCAGCGACGACGGGTTTACCCGAGGTCTCAAGCGTACGCAAACTCCCTTTTAATTCCTCGGTCAATGTAAATGCTTGCTCCGCTGTCTCTATCTGGTTCAATTGATCAATATCTGCGCCAACCACAAAGGTGTCTTTGGCCGATGTGAGAATTAAGCCTGTGGCGGCGTCATCATTGATAAAACTATCAACTAACGTGGCGAATGCCTCCGTAAAGCCATCACCAATGACATTCATTTTGCGTTTGCTTTGGTCAATCGTAACGGTGACGACACCCTCGTCATCACGCTGGACGGAGAAGTCATCTAATGCGTTAATGGCTATTACGCTATCTACTGTTTGGTTATTTGTCATCATTTTTATCCCTTAAATGATTCTTTGTATATTGCGTTTTAGTCTAATTGGTTTTCAGTCTATTTTAGAGAAAGGTTAAACACGCTCGATAATAGTGGCAATTCCCATACCACCGCCCACACATAGCGTAATCATAGCAGTCTGTAAGTCGCGGCGTTCCAACTCATCAAGGACTGTCGTCATTAGCATCGCGCCCGTTGCCCCAAGCGGATGACCCATAGCGATTGCACCACCATTGACGTTGACAATATCAAGCGAGATTCCAAAATCATCAGCGGTATTCATCGGCACAGCAGCGAATGCTTCATTAATCTCCCAAAGGTCTATGTCAGAGGCTTGCATGCCCGCTTTATCGAGGGCTTTTTGGCAAGCTGGCGTTGGACCTGTCAGCATAATGGCAGGCTCTGAACCAATGACTGAGGCCATTGTGATTTTGGCGCGTGGTTTTAGTCCTGCTTTTTGCCCAGCCGCCGCGCTACCGACCAAACAAATCGCCGCCCCATCAACGATGCCAGAAGAATTACCCGCATGATGCACATGACTCACGGTTTCAATCGTGGTGTATCGGTCTAATATCACACTATCAAAGCCCATTTTTCCCGGCATAATAAAAGAAGGTTTAAGACCCGCTAAGGTTTCGACATTGGTATTAGGACGGATGGTTTCGTCTTTATCCAATAGCATCATGCCATTGATATCGGTGACAGGGACAACAGATTTGTCGTAATAGCCGTTCTCCCAAGCCTTTGCTGCGCGGCGATGTGATTCAGTGGCAAAAGCATCGACATCGCTACGGCTAAAGCCTTTGAGCGTTGCAATGGTATCCGCGCCCACCCCTTGCGGCACGAAATGCGTCGCTTCATTCACGCGCGGATCCATGTACCAAGCACCGCCATCAGAGCCCATCGGCACACGGCTCATAGACTCCACACCGCCTGCCACTACCATGTCTTCCATACCTGACATGACTTTGGCAGCCGCAAGATTAATAGACTCCAGACCAGAGGCACAAAACCGAGACAAGGTAAGACCTGCCACACTTTGTGCCCAACCAGCATCAATGACGGCGATACGCGCAATATCAGAGCCTTGCTCGCCCACTGGGGTCACGCAGCCAAGCACCACATCATCGACCAAACTGGTATCCAAGTTGTGACGCTGCTCCATCTCCTTTAATAAGGTACGTGTCAGCCAGATTGGTGACGCCTGATACAAAGAGCCGTCCTTTTTTCCTTTGCCGCGTGGCGTGCGGATAGCATCATAAATGTAAGCAGTCTCAGTCATAAAAAATCCTTTTTTTATTTTTTAAATAAACAATAACTATCGTAGTTTTATAATATAAGCGTTTACATAAAGCGTGAAGCCAGCTCTTTCATAATCTCATTGGTGCCGCCATAGATTTTTTGCACGCGCGCATCAGCATATAAACGGGCGATAGGATACTCGGTCATATAGCCATAGCCACCAAACAGCTGCACGCATTCATCGATGACTTCGCACTGTTTTTCGGTGACCCAGTATTTGATCAATGAAGCATGCGGTACAGACAGTTTGCCATCTAACATCGCATCGACTGCCGCATCACACATGGTACTGGCAGCGAGATAATCGGCATAGCATTCAGCCATCTTGAAGCGGGTATTTTGAAATTTCCAAATAGGTTTGCCAAAGGCTTCACGGCCCTTTATATAATCTAGTGTTAGATTGATAGCCAGCTTCATTGAGCCGACCCCTGATAACGCAATGATGAGGCGCTCACGTGGCAGCTCTTGCATCATCTGTATAAAGCCCATACCTTCTACCGTACCCAACAGGTTGGTTTGCGGTACACGGACATTGCTAAAGAAAAGCTCTGAGGTGTCTTGAGAGGTCAGGCCAATCTTATCGAGATTGCGCCCACGTTCAAACCCTTCTACGTTGTCCGTTTCTACGATGATAAGTGAGACACCTTGCGCGCCTTTTTCACGGTCTGTTTTGCATGCTAATAAGATAAGATTGGCGTGCTGACCATTGGTAATAAAGGTCTTAGAGCCATTGATAATGTAATCATCACCGTCTTTTACTGCATAGGTTTTGATGTTTTGTAGGTCGGAGCCAGTGCCAGGCTCAGTCATGGCGATAGCGCCAATATATTCGCCCGTTGCCATTTTTGGTAACCACGCTTGTTTTTGTGCTTCAGTACCATGGGCTAAAATATAAGGCGCGACAATACCTGAATGCACCATACCGCCAAATCCTGACTGATTGGCCTCAGTCTGTGCGTAGATGAGCGCGGCTTCATGACCGAAATCGCCGCCGCCGCCGCCATACTCGCTTGGTATTGCCGCACACAAAAACCCCATCTCGCCCGCTTCTTCCCACGCAGCACGATCGATCATGCCGTTTTTGCGCCACTGCTCATCCTTTGGCTCCCAAGATTGAAACATTTTCAAGGCGCTGTCATACACCATCTGATGTTCTTCGGTCATCCAGTTTGGGGTAAATTTTTCGATACTCATGATGTCTATCCTTGACAAGATTGAATGAATAACAGCTATATCCAAGCCATTTTTTAAGTTATGGTAATTTATATTACCGTTATAGATATGCGATAAATTCTTTGTATTTATTAATATACGAGTCTTATACTAGGCTATGAAAAACCACTTCGCAATATATTAAATAAAAATGGTAATTCAAATTACTCATTAATTTAATCACGTTAGATTATCGAGAAAATCACTTAACTGATAGGACGTATCAAATAACCAATACTTTAAGAAGCGATAAATATGAAAACCTTTAATCAGTCAGATAGCCCCACGCAAACGCGATCGCTAGCACCCCTATCCGATATGCGACCCGCAACTTTGGATAAAATTGAACAGGCCGTTCGTAAGGTCTTTGCAGGATTTGATGCTAATGAGGTGACGATGGCGCAGATTGCAAAGTCTGCAAATGTTTCCTTGCAAACGCTCTACAAGTACTTCGGGGACAAGCAAACGCTGTTTTATACCATTATGGATATTGTGCTCGGCAGATTAGCCGCTCGCATCATGGATCATCTGCAAGGGATTGATAGCGTACAAGATCGTCTACGTAAGACGCTGTGGGTCTGCTTTGATTTTGTAGACTCGCATCCAGATGCGGTGATGGTGCTGTCTTCTGTGTCGGCCTCGCGTATACGTAATATCGCAATCTATGAAAACAAAGAGTTAATTGGCGCGTTTTTGGCGGTATTAGAAGATGGTCAAAATCGTGGGGTGCTCAATGACACTGTCCCACTGCACATACTCTTCGATGTGTTTATGGGATTTATTAGTCGACTTGGCTTAATGCATACCATTCGCCAAACAGAGACGCCATTAAATGCAGAGTTTGATGCGCTATTTGTAATTTTATGGCGCGCCATCTCTAAACCTGAAGCATTAAACAAAAAATTTAATGCAAAGAACCAAAAAGCCCCACGATAAAGTGAGGCTTTTTTATACTGAGTCTTCTAATTTATACTAAGGCTTCTTAGTCGATGAGCTTAGATTATTACACTCTTCATATACTCACAGCATTTTAGATACTGCTGGATTTTGGTAAGCCATAATCTGCATGATCAACCACATGGTTGTTTTGTTCAATCGTCAGTTGATAACCTTTGATAACACCATCGTATGGCAAACTGCCCTCATACTGCTGATAATGCTCGCAGATGCTGTCTTGAATCACTGATTTACGTTGAGCATCGTCTAATTTGGCAAATCCATCTGGGAGAGGTATGTGAGCCAAACGTGCAGCATTACCACGAGACACCCAATTATCGACACTCGTAAAGGTAAAATCCACTTGCGCTCGTAAGCTATATTTAGGTAGCGTATTAGAGTGGTTCGTCAAGTCATTTTTAATCTGAGCAATATCTTCTGCAAATGGCTGATACGGTATCTCAAGCACGACAAATAGCTTTGCCAAAAACTCATCAGCGGTAAAGTATTTGTCCATATAGCTGCTATCAAGTCCAAGATACCTATGCGACAGTACATGGCGCAGGCGGTCACAGGCAGGAATGGTATGCTTGATAGGATAACCCATGGCGCTGACAATATCTTGCGAACGTAGCTCAAGTGTGGCTATCTGATTGATCGCATATTGTGCTAAGAGATGGCGTGGGTGATAACGACGGGTATATTGAGATTGGTTGGCAATGTGGTTCATGATATTGAACACCTTAGACTCCTATAACTCCGACGAAAAAGGTTGATATACGCCCAAATAGGCAAAAAATCAGGCACAAATGAGGTTGTCGGAGTACAGGCTCATGCGCTTTACCAGGGTTATTTTATATCGTGCTGGAAGTTGCAAGGTTTATCACGCTGCCATGAAACGGTTGTCACGGACGGCAATAACAAAACTGTTAAACCCACGATAGATCGTTCAATGATGATAGCACAACAGATAGCAGAAAATAAATACCGATATGTTTACTTATTTTTCAATAGTAAATGGTTAGGTTTTTAGATTAAAAGCACCTCATATTGAATTTTATTTTCCTATATCTATTGCGTATTTTTTATTAACTCTCTTTTCCTAGGCCTTTCATGCTGAGCTTTAGGTTAACAATCCTTATCAAAAAACATCTTTTACAATCGACTTTGGCTTGCTATCTTGCCTCGCGACCCTTGTATTCCAAGAATACCTGCCCCACCTTGACTTGTCACCCGCTGTATTAGGGCGTGTCCCTATTTTAAAAATGGTGATAAAGATAATATAAATCGCAGACAAACAAGGAAAATAGCTGGTTAATATCGAGATATTGACTAGCTATTTGACGCCGTTTGTCAAAGATTTAGCTATTTTTAGCCCATTTAGTGATAAACGTTTGAATTAGGGACACGCCCTAGCACCTGCTTTGTATTGGATTTTATGACACATAACCTTGAGGCGAGCGCGAACGCTCGCCGAACTCAGTATTTTCAAGTATTTTTGATGGGCGTTAGTGCCTTTATTATGAACACCACAGAATTTGTCCCTGTGGCGCTATTGAGCGATATCGCCCAAGACTTCTCTATTACCACAGCAGAAACGGGCTGGATGTTGACGCTCTATGCTTGGATTGTGGCAGCGATGTCATTGCCGCTGATGCTATTGACCAGTCGATTTGAGCGTAAACGGTTACTCTTAGGGCTGTTTGCCGTCTTTATTGCCAGTCATATGCTATCTGTATTTGCATGGAGTTTTGATGTACTGCTCATTAGCCGAGTTGGGATTGCGCTGTCGCATGCGATATTTTGGTCCATCACAGCAGCAATCGCCATACGTGTGGCACCCGAAGGCAAGAAAGCCATGGCGCTGAGTGTGCTCGCGACTGGGACGTCGCTTGCGATGGTACTCGGTGTGCCGTTGGGACGGTTGGTGGGTCAATGGTTTGGTTGGCGCGCGACATTTGGCGGCATTGGTGTCATTGCGCTTGTCGTCTTTATTTTGCAAGCGAGACTATTACCTACCTTACCAAGTATGTTTGAGGGATCTTTTAGAAAGATTCCAGAACTACTCAAGAACCCCTTACTGGTCTGTCTATATTTGCTTATCTTGCTCGTCTTTACCGCACACTATACGGCCTACTCTTACATAGAACCCTTTATGCGTCAGGTCGGTAATATCAACGAAAACGCAGCTACTTTTGTGCTACTACTGTTTGGGGCAGCAGGCATTGTGGGCAGTGTGATATTCAGTCGTTGGGGTGATAGATATAACACCCAATTGATGCTGGTATCTACGATATTAATACTTGTCTCTATGCTGACATTGCTGTTTGTCGTGACCTCTGTTTGGGCGCTTAGTGTTAGTGCACTGCTTTGGGGCGCGGCACTCATGCTACTGATTATCTCAATGCAGGCAAAGGTCATCATGGTCGATGTCAATGCACAAGACATGCTGATGGCGATGTTCTCAGGTATTATCAATTTAGGTATTGGAACAGGTGCGCTATTTGGTGGCTATGCAGTGACGCATATCTCGATATCAAGCGTGGGTTATGTCGGCGCGGCTATTGCGAGTATCGCTCTGCTCCTAATGTTATTTATGATAAAACGCTTCCCTGAGTTGAGTCGGCGACTTGGCTAAGTGTAATCTATCTATTGATACCGATGCTTTGTGAATGATTAAAAGTAGTGATGTATGTAATAAAATGGTTAGGTAATAGTACAGCCTTGCAAGGCTTGCTAGATTTTTTTTAAGGATATAGTCGAACCACTATTAA